>JBGTAR010000385.1:0-14582 GCA_041749815.1 Terrimicrobiaceae bacterium | reverse complement strand
GTGGCTCAACATGGTTGAGCGCTTTTTCCGTGATCATACAGTCAATAGAATTCGCCGCGGCGTTTTTCAAAACACGGGCGATGTCATAAATGCTATCGAGGAGCACATAAGTGTTCATAATGATGATCCAAAACCATTTATTTGGACCGCTAAGGCATCGGACATTCTCGAAAAAGTGAAGAGGGGGCGTCAAACCCTTCATAATATGCAATCTGCTTGACGGACTACACTAGTGCCTTCCGGAATCCCGGTGGGGAATCCTGCATAAGACCGCGTGTCGGAATGAAGACGGGCGTCGCAGCGGATGAATTTTCCACCAAACAAACTTCCCCCTCCACAGATTTCCGGATGCCATTCATATTTGAACTTGGAAATGGCAAACTCAGGTCCGATATCGAAAGTTGCGCCGACTTGAATATGCTGGCTGGTGAGTTCCTTTCCGATCGTTTTGATGGCCGCGATCAGGCCCGCCAACCACCGATAGGTGAGAACCGATGGTTCCGGGCGGTAGAGATAGGAACGGCTGTGAACTCCGCGCTTCTCGGGATCCCTCAGACAGGCTTCAAAAGCGATGGCCGCATGATCGGGATCACCGCTGTCTTTTCTATCGCCAGGCACATGCCAGGCAATGGCATTGGCTCCGCCATGATAACGCCCCCAATCGAAGCTGGCACCTTGATCACCCGTATATTCCAGGATTTCCGAACCATCTCCAATCCAGAGCATGATGGAAATCGACTCGGCGAAGCGTGTCAGCGGTTGCCACTGAGCAAAAATCTCCCGAATGACGGCATCGCGGGTTTCATCTGAGGTATCCCAAAAGGCCTTGAGACTCATCTCAAGTTGCACGTCGCGGAGGTGATATCCTCTCGGCGGAGTGGCTTGAGGGGGATGAATGGATTTCATGAATTCGTGGGATTGGGGTGAGTGAGTGCGTCGAAGACGCGGGCAAAAAACATAGGGGCCTCCGGCCGCAACACGGCAGAAGGCCGATCATTGTTCACAAAAAATCCGTGCAGATTTTCATCCCCTTCAAAATACGTTACCTCTGCGTGACCGCCACTGCGGGTCCATGCGGCGACGGCTTCCGCGGAGTAGCTGGGAGGGCAAAGCTCATCGGCTGAACTATGAAAACAGAACAGCGGGGGGGGCGGCGTGCCAAGTTTTTCCACAAGAATCGCCGGACTCGCCTCTGCAACCAACGGGTCTTCGGGCGACACATCCCATCCAAAAAATCGCTCATAAAAACCCTCATGCAGGTTTGTGGGGTCCGGGTTGGTGGCCACCCAGTCCAATCGGGATGGACCTGCCATGGACACGATGCCCTCCACCCGATCTGCGGGGAGCGCAAGACCGGTCATCATCGCCAAATGTCCGCCGGCAGAGGCTCCGCAGATCAGGATTTTTTCGGGCGTTTCCAGACCATACTCCGCCAGTCCTCCCTCCAAGAGAAATTGCCCCGCGAGCACACAGTCATCGCCACACGCCGGCCACGGCGCCTGGGAAACGTAGCGGTAATTCACACTAAACGCTGGTCGGCCCGCCAGGGCAAAGACAGGAAGCATGAACTCAAAAGACTCTTTGTTGAGGGCGTTCCATCCCCCTCCGTGAATGAGGAGTACGGGGGCTCCGCGAGCCGGACCTTTTGGCAGGAACAAATCCCCCACCGCGCGCTCTGCCCCTTCGCGGGCATAGGGAATCTCGCGAAGGCTGTGATGGTAACCTTGGTCCAGGGGAATATCTTTAAGTGCAGGCATTAGTTTTTGGAGAATCCCGCCTCTGCGGGACTGCTGGGTGTTTTATAACCTGGTGCTACCACCGGGCGGGTTTGGGTCGAGGCCAATCCGGCGTTTTTGGGGTTCGCCAGGAAAGATGCCGATGGATTTTGCAATTCTGATTTTTGAAGTCTGGGGGAATTCACATATTTATTGTGAAACCATTTGCCGGCAACAACCCCTCCCTTCCATGGATTCATGGCGTTTTTTTTGCGCTGCTCACTCCCATTCGGTCCGTTGACAAATTCTGCAAAGGCCACATCGAAAGCCGTCAGAGGAAGAGCCACAAATTGCTCGTTGTTTTTTGCCGGGATTCCATCGGTCTGAAAATATTGGGGCGCTTCCGTGTCCTTGTTCCAGCACACTTGCACCTGCGTCGCAGCGAAACGGCCCATATCTTCCCGCGTAAAAACAAGCCCGCTCCCATAGAGGCTTGTCGCGGTGTCAATCGCTGCGGCATACCACTGCGCCTTGGGATCAGCCCCCACCCAGGTTTTCCATTTGGAAGGCGTGTCCGGATGAATATCCCAACTGCCTGACGGACTCCACCGACTCCATTCGTAGTGCCCATCCTTGAGTGCAAGAGATCTCTTGAGCCAAAGGCCAACTTTTGCGGCATGACGGGCATGTTCCTCGTTTCCAGTGACCTGATACAGGTTCAGAAGCCCATCAACCATCAGGGAAAGCTTTTCGTGAGAAAGGGTTAAATTGGCCGCCGTGGGGCGGTAGTCCTTGTTCCATCGGTAGATGCCGCCACGCTCACCCAGATCCTCAAAATACCCGTGGTTATGCCAGTAACCGATCAAATCATTTTCCATGAGGGCGACCCAAGCGTCGCGATCTGAAGCGAGTTCCTTCCTTGTTTCAGGCTGGTTGTCGGCGAGTGTGATCAAACGGGACAGCACGGCAACGGCGCGAAAATCGGTCTGAATTTCCCGGATTTTTGGCTCCGGATTGGCCGGATTGCGCAGGGGTTCAATCGGAAGGCCATACCAGCCCAAACGTCCATCCTCTCCGGTCTGCATGACGGAGATCAAGGCCTTCATGGAAACCACTGCGGATTGAAGAAAGGAGGCGTCTCCGGTCAATTCATAGGCGGTGAGCAACATGTCGATCTTCGGCAGGTCGAGCCAACAGAAATCCTCCGGGCAGGTCACGGAACGGAACCTCGCCTCATTAAGATTCTGCGCTTCCGTCCGAGCATGTCCCAGAAACGCATCGAAAGCCTCACGGTCAACCTCCTGAATATCCACCGCTGGGGCAGCACAGGAAAGCGTTGGGAGGATCAAGAGGGCGACCGCAAGAAAGCGTCGACTCATGGAGTCACCACGACATATTCGATGCCAAGAATTTCTGCGATGTGAACAATTTCTTTGGCGTGGTGGCCGATCCCCAAAGCAAAGTGGTGCGTCGGCCCTTCCTTAACCCACTTCTTCAGGAACGTTCTCACATCCGGTTCAAAGATGCCGTGGGTGTTGGTATTGCCGGTTGGAGGAATGGGCCTGTTGGCTGATTGCCCCTCCGCGATCACAAACTTGAATTTGCCATGGGCTGTCTGCCCGATGCTTAGCATGGTGATCGGACCTTCTTTGATTTGAAATTCCACTCCCGCACCGGAACCAGGCTTGCCATGGTATTTTTTCAGGCTTCGAATGACAGGTTTTGCTGCCGCAATATTGATGTGGTGAGGGCCGTCATGTCCGACCAAAACGCTATCCAGAGCAAAGTCCACGGGATGAAATTCCGCAAAACTGCCACCGATATCCAGGCGGTCCATGATCATCATCGCCACACATGTTTTGATGTCATACTCCCCGCACATCGGGAATCCCGCGCCGGTCAGCAGGGAATTGCCCACAATAAAGTTTGTGACCAGCGTGCGCATCTCCGACCCGGCTTCCGCTTCGTAATAATAAGCCAAGCCGTCCAGCTTCTTTTCTTCAATAAATGCTTCCAGTGCCACCGCAACCCGCGCTGCGGTCTCAAGGTCGGAATCTTTCAGCTTTTCGGTGATGGGGTCTGAGACCGGCGTCGGCGTGTCAAAAAAATCCAGGATCCTGGCCTTCCATTCAGCAACTATTGCAGAGTCCGCATCCCGGTAGTGTTTAAACACATCATCGGGCTCCACAAGGACAATGTGGGAGCCAAAGGCCGCCGTCACCGCCGTCGGATCCGTGTGCATATCCAACATGGCTTCTAGGACATGTCCCATCAGTCCCAAGCGGGCAGTTTTCAAATCGTGAAGGACCTTTGCGATCTGGCACCACATTGCCAATTCTTTATCCACCAAGGGGTCGCCCGTCTCATGGCCGAGAACCACCTCGGGTGCCCTTCGGCCCAAGCGGATGGCCACACCAATGAACTCCGGAATGGAACATAAATCATCATTGCAAAGCTGCATGTAAGTCGAACCATTGGGATAATCCATGGCCGCCAGTGGCTGGATCGCCACCAACACAATCGGCACATCCACCTCCCGGCAGATGGTACCAAACGTGGATGACGTCGCATACGTCGCCATGTCAACAAAGAGCATGTCGATGTTGGCTGCCTTGATGCTCGGAACAGCCTCATAAGCACTTTGCGCATTGTCCAACATGCCAAATTCAATCACCTCCACCCCATTGCCATCCAATCGGCCCCTCAAATCCGCAACCTTGCGGTTCATCTCATCCAGCAGCCCGTCGAATTGGGGCCAGTAGGTGTGGTGTCCCACCGCAAGCAAACCGACGCGGGCGGTGAGAGGTTTTCGGCGCTGAACTTTTTGGGGCGGATGATTGAACATGGATGATATTGGATTGGGTTCTGGCCGTCGCCAGGTGTTTGTTTCCTCCTCACTGCAACGGCAATTTGGGGAATCAAATTTTGGAAAATGACCGAGTTGAACATCGAAATTCCAGCATCAAATATGTGATAGCAAGTCTTTTTTGGCGATCACGAAAATTTCTTTGCACCAATCCCCTTGCAAGCCGATCACACAATTGATATTAATTTGTGATGTTGGAGACGAAAATAGCCACCCCCGGGCAGGAAAATTTGACCCCTTTTGAAGTGTTGCAAGTGATGACCCTGGATGAAAAAGCGTCCATGCTTGCTGGGGTGGATGACTGGAATTTGCAGGGGGTTCCGCGCTTGGGCATTCGGGGGATGAAGGTGACGGATTGCGGGCACGGTGTGACCCTTGTGGGGGATAGCGATAGCGCGGCGACCTGCTTCCCCACGGGAATTGGCATGGCCTCGACTTGGAATCAAGACCTCATTGAGGAAGCAGGTCAGGTCATTGGCCGCGAATCGCGGGCTTTGGGTTGCTCGATTCTACTGGGTCCAAAAATCAACATTCATCGCATTCCACTGAATGGTCGAAGTTTTGAAACATTTTCCGAGGACCCGTGGTTGGCCGGGCTGTTGGGCGCGGCGGAAATTCGAGGGATCCAGTCCGTTGGGGTGGGGTCCTGTGTCAAAGCGATGTCAGCAAACAACCAGCAGCAGGACCAGCAACAAGTGAGCTCCGAAGTGGAGGAGCGCCCGCTGAGGGAAATTTATTATCGGGCCTTTGAAATTGCGGTCACCCGCGGAAATCCCTGCTCCATCATGACCTCTTACAACCGGTTAAATGGCGATTACACGGGAGAAAGCCGGAAACTCATAACCGACGTGATCAAAGGAGACTGGCAGTTCCCGGGGTTTGTGATTTCTGACTGGCGGTCCATTCGGACAGAGAAGGTTTTTGAGTCCGGGCTGGATCTTGAGATGCCGGGACCCGGAGTCTTCTACAACCGGGGGGCTGTCCTGCGAGCGGTTGAGGAAGGAATGCTGACCGAGGAAGACATTGACGACAAAGTGCTCCGCTTACTGACGGCCTTGTTAGAGTATGGCCAAAACGGCAAGGAGCACGCGGCGCTTGACACTCCGGATCACCGAAGTGCGGCGCTGCGAGTCGCAGAAGAATCCATTGTGCTTCTAAAGAATGAGGACAATTTGCTTCCGCTGGAGAAATCCAAAATCCGCAAAATTCTGATCACTGGCCCCAACGCAGCAGATGCGCGGCTGGGTGGCGGGGGAAGCGCCTCGGTGACCCCCTTTTATTCCATCAGCCCGCTGGAGGGTCTTCATGAGATGTGTGGTGATGATGTGGAAATCGAGTATGTGGAAGGATGTTCGATGACGGGAACCATGGAGACGATGTCGGCCTGTTTTCAGCACTCTGATGGGGAGGGCAAACTCGTTCCCGGTCTGCGGACGGAATATTTCAATGCTCACAATCCCGAGGGAGAGCCAGCGGCCGTTGTGGTCACCGAACGCCTGGACTATTCTTGGGGATGGGCCTCACCCTCTCCGCTTGTGCGACGGGGAGCTCTTGCTGCAAGATTCAGCGGGGAAATTATACCACCTGCCACAGGGCGCTACCGCCTGGGTGTTTATGCGCAGGAGGGATGTGTGAGATTGCAAATCGGCGGCAAGACACTTGTGGAAGAGTGGACCACATCCGAAGAAGAAAATTTTGAAGCAGCGTTCAAGACCCGATACGAGATTCTGGAAGTTGACTTCACGGAGGGCGTTCCGGTTGCGATCGTTCTGGAATATGGGAAACGTGCGGCCCGGGCTGCGATCCGTTTGGAATGGGAGGTCCCAGGCTCGACGAATCCGATCACCTTGGCGGCCCAAGCGGCCTCGCGGGCTGATGTGGCAATTGTCTGCGCAGGGCTCTCCAACCTCATGGAGGGTGGCGCCCACGATCGAGCCACCATCAACCTGCCAGCAGCCCAGGAGGAATTGATTCGGGCCGTCGCGAAGGCAAACCCCCGGACCACGGTGATTTTATTTAACGGAGGACCGCTGGCATTACCCTGGGCAGATGAGGTTACCTCAGTCCTCGAGGCTTGGTACCCGGGTCAGGAGGGCGGTCGTGCGCTTGCAAAAATTCTTTTCGGTGAAATCAATCCCTCAGGCCACCTCCCGGATACGATTCCCCACAAACTCGAAGACCACGCCTCCGCCAAAAATTATCCCGGAGATGGAACCACGGTGCGCTACGAAGAAGGGTTATTTGTCGGTTACCGTCATTTCGACTCAGCAAATATTGAACCAAGATTTCCTTTCGGGTTTGGTCTGAGCTACACATCCTTCGAGATCTCCCCGCCGGAATTGTCCACTTCACGAATCTCTCCAGGTGAGGATGTGGAAGTGAACGTCCAAATAAAAAATACGGGCTCAAGAGCCGGTAAGGAAGTCGTGCAACTTTATGTCCGACCAATTAATCCACCAGTCGTCCGCCCGGATAAAGAACTACGCGCATTCCAGAAGGTGGACTTGGAGCCAGGTGCCGAATGCATGGTCCGTTTTCAGATTCAGGACGAACATCTCTCGTATTTCGACACCGAGAGCAATGGCTGGAGGTGCGCCCCGGGACGATATGAAATTCTCGTGGGAAACCACTCCAGAAATCTGAACGGTGTGATCCTCGAGGTGGATTGACCCGCACCCAGCCCGACTGGAAAAGGCTGACGAAGAAGGCCGTTTTAAAGCGACGATTCGCGGATTTCGAGCTTGGGAGTTAATTTGATCGATTGAACCTTCTGCCCCTCGATTTTTTGAAGGAGCAACTCCACAGCCTTCAATCCCGAAGGCCGCATTTCTGAGGTCACCGAAGTGATTGGCACGATGCAGTATCTGGCCAGCGGTGAGTTGTCCACCCCAGTGACCTTGATGTCATTCGGCACACGCACTCCCTTCTTGTTCAGTTGATGAATCAGACCAAGGGCCTGAGAATCGGACTGGCACACAACCCCTTCCATGCCATTGGGGGTCTGCAGAATTTCGTCAGCTGCCACGATCCCATCTTCATAGCTAAAACTTTTGCAACGCACAAACTGGGACGGACGCGGTGTGAAATTGGCCTCCTCAAACGCACGCCGGAACCCCTGCGTGCGGTTTTCGACCGTATCCAGGCAGGCGATGCGCCGCAGCCCTTGGTCCAACAAGTGCTTCGTAGGCAGGTAGCCCTGGAGCTCATAATCCGCAACCACGTTGGTCGATTGCTCAAGCGTTTTTCTGGGGAACTCATTAAAAATGGAAACAACCTTCACGTTCTTTTCCTCCAACTCCATAAACTTTGGAATCAGTTCAGGATGGGTTGCTCCGGCCACAATCAATCCATCCACCTCGGATCTCAAGCGCACATCGCAGGCCGCAAGAAATTCCTCCTCCGTCTTAAAAAATCTCAAAAGCATGCGCAGACCGCTCTGCTCCAGCCCTTGTGCAAGCCCCCCCAGCAATCGGTCGGTCACATCACTTCCGGGGCTTCCAATCCCGTGGAGAAAAATTCCCACCGATCCTTTGCGCCCCGCCTTCAGGGCAACCGCCAGGTGATTCGGCACATATTCCAACTCCGCGGCCCTGGCAAGAATGGCCTCCCGCGTCTTCGCGCTCACACCCGTCGTGCCCAGCCTTCCGCTAAGCACCTTTGATACCAAGGTATACGAAACTCCCAAATCTCCTGCGATGCGTTTTAGTGAAGCCATTTAAAGACGAAATCTTAACGGAAGGTTGCCCTTTTCTCCACAAACAGTCCATTGCAAATTTTGTACGACTGTGAAGCGCCACCCCTCTGCACGGAACCTTTGCCGTATCCGGCCTTTTTCCTTGTGTAAGTCGAAGAATGCACAATATTAAGTCACACGTTAGATAGTTTGTCTTTGCGAAGGCGAACTGTTTACCCCCTCGAATTTCCACCCATGCAATTTTTTTCAAAACCCTTATCATTAGCGCTCGCCATGGGGCTTCTCTGCGCGTTCGGAACCTCAATCCTTTCTGCCCAGACCCTCCCGACCACCCAGGGAATTCTCGATGAAAACTCTAAATTGGTTTTTACGTATGAACGTCCTTATCCGCTTCCAGCGGGGCTCACCTATCTTGTGGAGGTTGGGAATGATCTGATTGGTTGGGACTCCGAAGGTCTGGAGGTCATTGGCAGTGACGTGGAAGGCACGATCGAAACCGTGGCTGTGCGGGATTCCGTGGCAGTCGATTCCACCAACCCCAAGAGATTCATGAGGCTGAGAGTCTTGCCAGATGCGGTCGCCTCCGTCGAGATTCGCCCGGATGGATGGACAGCTGATATCATTTTTAAAGGGTTTGTCCCGGGCGGAACGTATGCACTTTCACCGGACTCCGCAAACCCCGCGCTGACCCTCACGGTGGTTTCACCGGGCTTTGATGGCAATGGAGAGCCCACGAATGTTCAACGACGAATCCTTGCAACCGTTCCATTGCGGAAGCCCTACCCTGACCATCTCATAAATACAGAGGCCTTGGTGAGTGGAGGGGTAAAAGTCACCGTGGCCTTGTCAGACAGGATTTACCATGAAGATTCTATTTCTGAATGTTCACTTCTCGAAGGCCTCTACGCCAATGGGTCTCAGCTTTCCCCCTCGGGCCGGGGCCTGGTCACCAATAGCAGCTCACTTCCCTATCCCAAACCCGTGGGGAATTGGTGCGAGATCCCTTACGAACGGGCAGAAACATCATCCCATGACGTGGAATTCCTCGCATTTCACCGCCACCCCCAATCCGGGCGTCAGGTGGCTTGCGTGGAATTTGTCGCCACGGATGAGAGTGGAAACTCAACAAGCGTGAAAACATCGACCATGGTGACCAGCACCAAGGTCACGGGAGGCAATCCCGTGGCGGTTTACCGCGCAGAAATTCCTTTGGGCGGCCTCAACCAGGGGCAGAACATCACCGTGCGGGCCAAAGCGTATCCCTTCTTGGGAGATGCCACCGCCGTTCTTGACAGCGACCCCACGGCGGATGGCTTTCCAGTCCCCACGCCCAACCTCACCAATCTGGTTTTTCTCAACGACAAAACCGGCGGCTTTGGAAAGGTCTTTGCCTATGTGAGCCCCACTGGGAACAACGCCAACGCCGTGGCATCCAGTGATGCGGTGACGGCTGAAGCCGCCCCGTTCCTGACCATACAGGCAGCCGCTTCTGCAATTAGGAGCGTAAACTCAGCCTCTTTTGGCCGTGACAATATCGCAGGCGGTGTCATACGCCTCACCGAGGGCTCTCATGCCGGTTTTGGAGCAGCCCTGAACACTCTGCCCACCGGCAAAACCTGGCTCACCATTGAATCGGCTCCCGGCACGGATCCTCAAAACGTCATTTTCACGACTGGCGCAAGCAAACGGCCTCCAACCCTCGTAAAATTTCGCAATGTGTTGTTTCAACCCACAGGGACGGGGGCGAATCACATCCTCCTCGATGGGGTTGTGGACAACAGCACGGTCGCCCGACCAGAGCTTTTTGGGGCTTGGGAGAATGTGGAATTCTCTGGCGTGATTGCGGACCAAAACCAGATGGTTTACCGTGTGGGCATGCGCTTCTTCTTGAACTGCCGCTTCAAAAATCTCCGAACTCCCCTCACCGCTCCCTATGGAAACACCCGCACCCACACGCCGCTCTTGGCAGGGTGCACCATGGAAAAATCAACCACCACCTCGGTCAACTGGAGCCCCCACCTGGCCGTGGGAAATATCCTTCGAGATGGCAATCAGCTTGTGGAAGTCGCCTCCGGGGCGACCTCCCCGGTCATCCCACCGGATGGTTTCGTGATCGCGTTTAATGCCACCTATGAACAGGTCTCGGAGAGCAGTTACTGCGTGGGCCATCCCTCCAGCCGGGGCGCCGCCTTTATTCAAAATCTGTTTGAGCGCATCGGGACCGTTTCCGGCACTTCGTTCACTGTGGGCCGTGATGGGTCGGTACAACCGCTCAACAATATCATCGTCCAGTACACAAGTACGACGGGAGGACGAACGAACTTTCTCTACAACGACACAGGCACGGAAGCCATTCCAAAAAATGGGTCGATCCGATTCAGCATCCTCTATCAGTTCAACATCAAGACCGACACCTTCTCCCACCCCACTTTTGGACAAAATGGAAACCGCATTGGCAACTGGGAGCCTGTCCATGGAGTCGGTTTCCTGGGAAACCTCTATCAATACGCCGCCGCCAATGGACCATCGTTTCCTTACTACAGTCCAACGTCGTGGAATGGCAGCTACACCGGGCTCTCCATAAAAATTGCTGTTTCTCCGGGTTTCGTGAATGACCAGGGCTACACCGCAGGAAATGGGGGCAATGGAGATTATCGTCTCACCGCCGGTTCTGCTGCTCTCAACCTTGTCCCCATCGGACAGTCGGCTTTGCCGTTTGATCTGCAAGGGACTCCCCGGCGGGATGATGGCACCGGTGCCATTGGCGCTTTTGAATTTGTGACCGAATGACAACAGACCCTCTCATCCTCTCACAAGTATTGCATGGCAGGGATCCCTTGTTGGCTGCTGAAGCGGCGAGGCTGATCGGTGACTGGGATTTGCAGGCCTTTGTGCCGGATCTTGTCCAAAACCTCAGGGCATCCCGCTTTTACAGCAAGGTCTCCTCCATGTATTCTCTGGACAAACTTGGACCCTCCGAATCCCTGCTTCTTGAAATTTTCGAAAACCCCAATATTCCCGACGACTTTTACTGGATTGGTTTTAAAAGCGTGAAGACGGCCGCCGCCATCAGCCTGCTGAAAGGCGGGAATCCTGCGGGTCAAAATTGGCTCTCCGAGTTGGCTGAGGCCTCCGATGCGGTCCTCCTCCGCTGGTTCGCCCCCGCGCTGCTCCGTTTGCCGGATTCCCGATCCGTCGCCGGACTGCTCACGGTCGATTCGCTTTGCTCGACAAACCTCCGCGACGCCGCCGTAGACCCCAAATACACGGATCCCGGACAGCTCTGCCTTTTGTGCGAAGCTCTTGCCCTAGTTGAGGATCCGCGTGCCTCGGAACATTTGGAACATTATGCAAGTTTCCATAGCCGCTTCGTTCGTGGCCAAGCCTATCGTTCCTTGCATCAGAGAAACCCAAATGCCGATATGACCCAAAAGATTCGGGATTGGGCGAATCGCCACAAGACGGACTATGACCTTTTGGTGGCTGCGGCGATTGCCGGGGATTGGATGGAACTCAAAAGAATCGCCAAAGAAGCACAACTCAGTTTTGACAGAGGCTGCGCCATCGATGCCCTCCCAACGTCTGAGCAATCCTTGGAGGTCTTCATGGAGGCACTGGAAGACATTGACCCCTACGTGAGACAATGTGCCGTGGAGCAGGTGGGCTATTTTGATGATTCCGCTGCTTGGGGTGCTTTGGAAGCATTGGCTCAACGGGAAACCCATCCCGGTGTGTTGTGTGCTCTCGCGGCGGGATTTGAGAGCAGAAGGGAGGCCGTATGTTGATCCTCGGCACCGCTCGTAGAAGCATCTCCCCCCCTTCCACCGAAGGTCTCACCATGGATGGCATGCCCAGGCAACATCCCACCCTGGGTATTCTGGATGATTTGGAAATCAATCTCTTCCTCCTCCAAAACGCTGGAAAGTCCGTGGTGATCTGTATGCTCGACCGGCTTTTTATCAGCCAAGCAGAATTTACGGACTACCAAAAAATCTTGCAGGGCATGATCCCCGGTGCCGAATTGATTCTGTGCGCCACGCACAGTCACAGTTCCACGCCGACTCCCTTTGGGCCATCATCACCCGAAGCGATTGCGAGATGCGATGCGGCAAGCGATGCCATAAAAGAGGCGTTTGTCGCCAGTATCGAGAGCGCAGTCGCAACGAGGGCTGAGGTGGAAGTCGCCTCCGCAAGGATCCCCTTCCTTCCCGCTCACGGAAGAAACCGTCGGGCCAAACTCGACAATGGTTTCTGCGTGTCAGCTTTTGGGGCAGGCCCCGTCCTTCCCCCTGGCCATAAATTCGCGGGGTTTGGCGGTCCAGACGCCGAGGCAATTGACCTTCTGGCTTTCCGAAAAACCGGCTCGACCCATCCCATGGCCCTCATCACCGGATATTCTTCGCATATCCACTTTTACGAAATTCCTTATTTCACGGGCGAAGCGGCAGGGGCAGCCAGGAAGGCTATTCGGAGCGCCCTGCCAACGGTCCACCCCCTCTACGCACTCTCTTTTCCTGGCGATGTGGCCCAACAATTAGCCCAGCCAATTCCGTGGGATGACGAAGCGTCCCGCATTCGGTGGCAGAAAGAGAGCTCCGAGGCTTTTGGATCCTCTTTTGCCGAGGCGATCTGTTCAGGACTTAAACAGGTGGAATATTCACCAACCCAGGAACTCAACTTTGTTCGTCATCAGGAAGCCTCAGGCCGAAATGACGAGTTCCTCCTTGTGGAAACTTTGCAAATTGGCCCTCACGCGCTCTGCAGTGTTTCCGGGGAAATGTTTGTGGATTGGGAACTGGCTCTACGAAAGGATCTTCCCTGTGCCTCGTTGCTCGCACTCGGCTACAACGCCAGTTGGCTGGGCTACGTGGCCAGCCCGCTTGCGTTTGAGGAGGGAAGCTACGAGGTCATGAGGGGGCCCTCGAATATCCTGGATTACCCCACCCCCACCACGCGTGCCAAAAGCTCAACGCTGACAGGCTTTCGGATCATCGAGATTGCCAAAAATCAAATTGACCAACTTTTTGCATCAACCCCCCCGAAAAAATAAAATGAAAACCAAAATCCTCCTCTTGCTGCTGGCGGTCCTCCCATCCCAAGGTTTCGCTGCTGAGAACCTCAAAGAAATCACCCAACACGGCATCACTTGGACATTCGACAAGCCAGTTCCCGCAGGCCAATTCGCGAATGGCGATTATTGGGTTGTCGGGCCAGTCACCATCACGGCCATCTCCCCTCCTTCCATCTTGGAAGAGGGGCGCACCATGAACGGGTCCATGATCAACCCCGTGGTTGGTGAACAGCAGGGATATGACAGCTCGAAACTTGGCCCTGCGGCTTACGATCCCCAATATGAGGATGCTCTGAATGTTGCCGCAAATATCGCGTCAGGCTCCCCCCTTTTGGTGCCGCCTGGATCATCTCTGATCTCAACAATCAGCCACAAAAAAGCCGGAAATCGTCCCCAAACGTCTGATGCCGCCATCCTCACCGTGCTGGGGGCTCCCGCTCCCGAAAGCTCCTTCCGCCCTCCTCAAACCGGTGATGACAAAACCCTCCGTTGGAATGTGAGCCAAATCGATTGGACAAAACTCAAAGACCTGCCTGCTCCAAATGAAACCCCCGCCATGGACGAAGTGGCCGCAAAACTGGAACGTCCCTGGCTCGTGCAAAATCCCAATTGGAAGGCCGGATTTATTCATCCCGACAACAATCAGCCTCCCTATGGACGTGATATCGCAGTGGCTCTGTCTGATGCCCTTCTCATGGCAAACCTGGACTTTCCAAAAGAGGAAAAAAAAGACCTCGTGATCCGGTTGGTTCAATATGGAATCGACGTGTATGGCGCTGCAAGAGACGGGGCCATTTGGGTGGGCTACGGCGGACATAACCAAGGGCGGAAAATGCCGTTGATTTTTGCGGGCTTGCTCCTCGGTGACAAGGACATGCTCGCCTACGCGGATGCCAACACCCACTTCATTTTTCAAGAGGATCAACAGACATGGATCATTGAAAAAGATGATGTTGGGAGAACCCTCTACAGCAAAGACAACCGCAAGCGGGACGCCTATTTGGAAGAAGATATCGGCGTGGCGGAATGGGGCGAGCAACATTCACGTCAACCCCAGCGTGATGGGCGGAACTGGGATGCCTATTATCGAACAAATGTGGGCAGTTCCATCATCGGCCACGCCCTCACGGCCAGGCTAATGGACGCTGAAGCCCTGTGGAATTGGAAACCGTTTTTTGCCTATATGGATCGCTATTGGGACATTGAGAAAGACGTCTCCTCGGGAACAGATTCCAT
>JBGTAR010000384.1:0-3587 GCA_041749815.1 Terrimicrobiaceae bacterium | reverse complement strand
CCGATGAATCTTGCGATTGTGCTGGATCGGTCCGGCTCAATGTCTGGAGCAAAGATTGAGCGGGCCAGACAGGCTGCAGCGCTTGCCGTTGGCCTCGTGGGGCCGGATGACACATTTGCGCTTGTTGTATATGACAACGACGTGGAAACAATCATTCCCGCCGGCAAAGTCAAAGACGTCAACGAACTGGAAAAACGAATCCAGGCAATCAACTCCGGAGGTTCGACCGCACTTCATGCTGGCGTTAAGGAGGGGGCTGCCCAACTACGCCGATTTCTCGACAAGGAAAAAATAAATCGCGTCATTTTATTGTCAGATGGAATCGCCAATGTCGGGCCTTCGAGCCCCACAGACCTGGCAAATCTCGGGCGGGAGTTGGCGGGAGAGGGGATCTCGGTTTCGACCATCGGCCTGGGGGATGATTACAACGAAGACCTGATGACGGCCCTGGCCGAAGCAAGTCAGGCCAACTATTATTATGTCAAGGATGCGGAAAAACTTCCGGATATCTTTTCCGAGGAGCTTGGAACAGTGAAGTCCGTGGTGGCAAGAAACCTTCGCCTGATTATCACGCTGCCGGAAGGAATTGTTGGAAAAGCGATTCTTGGGGAGAAGGAATTTGAGTTCAAGTCCGGCTCAGTGACGATTCCTGTCGGGGAGGTTTCTGCAGGCCAACGGCGGCGATTCCTTGTCAAAGTGGCCGTGCCAGCTGGAAAAACCAAAGAGATCCAATTGGCAAGGGTCGCCATGGAGTATGCTGATGCCTCAGGGACCTCTCAGAAGACCTCAGCGGCTTATTCGGCACAGAGAACGGCTGATATCGCGGTTTCCGAGGAATCGATCCAAGCCGAAGTGGCAGGCAATGTGGCCGTGGTGAGCAACCGGCTTGCGAAGGAGGAGGCCGTGGCATTGGCTGACCGAGGCAGGGTCGCGGAGGCTGCAGAGCGCCTGCGCACACAAGCAAAAGTCAATGCGGCTCTGCCAGCTGCCGCTCAGAATGACATCATCCGTGCCGAACAAAAAGTCCTTGCCCAGCGGGCTTCGGAAATCGAAACCACGGGCGGTTTGAGCAAAAGCAACCGGAAGCTCATCCAATACGAAAACTATCAGGACAAAAAACAGAAACGTTAACATCTCCCTTGCCTCATTCTGCCCGCCTTCTCTTCCATCTTGAGAAGGCGGGCTTTGGGGCAATATTCACGCTTTTTCCGCTCCTTTTGGTCTGTATTGTCATTGTCAATGAACCGCTCGGCCTTAGTTTTTCTTGCCGGAGTTTTCCTCCCAAGTTTGGTGCTTGGCTGGCTGGCTTTGAGGACGCTTGGAGAGCAGCAGATAATCCTGGAGCGGCGCACGGCAGAACTTTTCCAAAGCGAGGCCGATTCGCTTGCCGTTCTTGCGAGGGAGTTGATGATTCAGCGTCAGCAGGAGTTCGCTTTGGAAGTTGGAACCCTGATCAGTCGCCAACCGCCGGCCGCTGTGGCAGCAGGGTTTTCTGCTGGCACCACGGCACTGTCTCCCGAGGCGGTGCTTTTTTCGATTGGTGCTGATGGTCGCTTGAGCGAGGTGTCGCCCGGGTTTTCTCCTTCCAAGAAGGAGGCAGAAAGTTTTCTTGAGGAAAACCGATCCTTCCTGGCTGGGGGCGCTGCTGCCGAGGTTTACCAAGCCCCGTTGGAGCGCAAGGCTGCTCTCCGCAAGGAGGCCCCGGCCGCCTCCGACAAATCCAAAACCATGGATTCCTGCTCCATGGATGATTCCCGCCAGCAAGCCGCTCGCACACGAAATGTCGTGCCTCAAAAAGCTGCAGAGTCTGCCGCCCCTGCAGCGGCTCTTCCCGCCGCCATCGAACCAGAAATTTCTGACTTCCAAAATGCCACCACCCCCGGCTCCAGTGGAATCCTTGCACGCTTTGTGAATGACAAGCTTCAGTGGTTTTTTTGGTCGCGACCGGAGGGTGCGGACGGAATCACGTTTGGCTGCATGGTGCCATCTTCCGCGATCAAGGAGTGGATGGAATCCCTCCCTGCGAGGATCCGCCACCCGGAACTTTGCCTTGCCATTCTTGACGAACGGGGACGCCCGGTGATCGTTTCTCAACCGGGATTCGAGGTAGACTGGAGACGGCCTTTTGTTGCCACGGAAATTGGTGACGTATTGCCCTACTGGGAAGCAGCTGCCTATCTTTTGGATCCAGCGATGCTTGACTCAGCGACCAGGACATCCCGCGCAGCGATCCTGGCCGTCATCACTCTCGCCTTGGCGGCCATCGTGGCCGCAGGATTTTTTGTGGTCCGGGATGCCCGCCGCCAGCTGGACCTGGCTTCCAAAAAAACCGGCTTTGTCAGCAATGTTTCCCATGAACTCAAAACCCCTCTCACGGCGATCCGCATGTTCGCCGAGCTTCTTGAGGCCGGGGCCATCGACGATCCCATCAAGCGCAACAAATACCTTAGAATCATCACCCTTGAAAGTGAGCGCCTCACCCGACTAATCAACAATGTTCTCGATTTTGCGCGAATGGACAAAAAGCACAAAACCTATCAGAAACGACCGCTCGACCTATATTCCTGGATCGGCTCCGTTTGGGAGGGGGCTTCACTGCACCTCTCGGAGTCAGGGTGGCAGTGTGATTGGCAGGCAGCTGACGCACCCTATCCCGTGCTGGCCGACCCGGATGCCATCAGCCAAATCCTCGTCAACTTGCTCTCCAATGCTGAAAAATACGGATCCGATTCCAAAGCCCTTGAACTTCATTCGTGGAAGGAAAATGAATCTCTGCACATCACCATCCTCGACCGCGGGCCGGGGGTTCCCGTGGGTCAAGAAAACAAAATCTTTGAAGCATTTTATCGCGCCAATGACTCGCTTTCGTCAGGGGTTCCCGGCAGTGGTCTTGGTCTGACGCTTGCCAGCCGCATCGCGAGGGATCACGGTGGGGAGTTGACGTATTCCCATCGCAAAGGGGGAGGCAGCTGTTTCACACTGATCCTTCCACTCATTGGGGAGGACCGCTTATGAGCCGCCGCATTTTGGTGGTGGAAGATGATCCCCACATCCGTCTCGGGCTGGTTGAGGCTCTGAAATCTGAAGGCTACGATGTGTGTGAATGTGGCGAAGGGCTTTCGGCAGCCAAGCAGGTTCGTGCCCTTGATCCGGATCTGTTGATCTTGGATGTGATGCTCCCCGGAAAAAGTGGCTTTGATATTTGCCGCGAACTCCGCGCTTCAAAAAACCAAGTTCCGATTTTAATGCTGACTGCCAAGGGGCAGGAAGTGGACAAGGTGGTGGGGCTTGAACTCGGGGCTGACGACTATGTGACCAAACCATTTGGCCTGCGGGAACTGCTCGCGCGAGTCGCCGCACTTTTGCGGCGTGCGGGAAACCTTGCAGGGGGACGACCGGTCCCTGACGAAATTCGTATTGGTCAGTCCGTGGTTCACCCGGCCTCCTTGAGGGGGCTTCGTGGTCGGGTGACTCTTGATTTTACACCCCGGGAGATGGCCCTTCTTGTCCTCCTGGCTCAGGAACGCGGAAATGCCGTCTCGCGTGACAAAATTCTCAACGAGGTCTGGGGCATTGATTACCTGGGA
>JBGTAR010000383.1:0-7783 GCA_041749815.1 Terrimicrobiaceae bacterium | reverse complement strand
GCGGGTTGATCGGCCGTGGCTCCGGGAGCACCCGTGATGCTGAACCCGGCGGTGGTCTGCTGGCTGGCAGGATTGGCCGGATCGCGAGGATCAAGAATGGGGAAATGCGCCAATGCCGTGCCGCTGGATTCGGATACGAATGCCGGCCGGTTGAGGTCCACCCATAGCGCAGGATTTGAGGCCCAGTCAGCCGGGGGCACATCCTCTGAAAAATCCGCAACATCTGATGCGGTGAGATTTTTGCCTGAATAAAGGCGGTAAATTGTTTGGAGGTTCCCGGAGGTCTCAAAGAGACGGATCGCACCAGGCTGGGACGCCCATACGGTGTTTCCGCCCCGCGTGGCGGCATGGTCGATCTGGGCCTGGACAAGGTTCACCACCGAGTCAGCCAACTGCCGCGAGGTGACCCCGGCTTTTTCATTGACGGTGGCTTTCCGAAGCGAAACCGTTCGGGAAAAAAACGTGACGGCCACCACGGTGATCAGCACCAGGATTGCCAGAACGATGATGAGGGCCACGCCACGGGACTTGCGATTGGGTGAGAGGATCATGGTCTGTAGAGCAGGGTGCGGGCGGTGTCGGGATTGATTTGAATGGTGGCGAAATTATCTGGTGCATTTTTACCGCCACGAGCCACCGTCATATAAAGGTCCGCTTTGGTTCCCGATGTCATTTCGGGCTCGACAGCCCCCGAGGCGCGGATCCGAAAGACGCTATAGTTGCCGTATGGACCGGTTGTCATGGTGTCCGTATCCAGAGTCGCCACCCAGGGAGACATGCTGGAAACGACTTCGATGGACTGAGGAAGTGCCAGGGGTTTGCTGGCGGGAGTGGCCGGTTGGGCAATGGCGCTTGGCCACCACAATTGCACGGCCGAATACGCGGTCTCGCCGTTCTTGGCCATCAACCGGACTTCCACGGTTTTGTTGCGAACCGCCGCCAGTTGCCTGCCGGTCTCGATTTCCGAGGCGAGCATCTGTCCCGCCGCCGTCACATTACTACCCTGGATGATCGAGTTGAATGCGGGAAGCGTGACCGCCGCCAACACGCCAGCAATGGCAATTACCACAAGAAGCTCGATGAGAGAAAATGCGGCCTTCATGGATCGTTGCTGAATTTCGACTCACGCAGCGTGAGTGGGGCACTGAGAACCAGGTAATTGATAGGGGGCGTCGCGTCACTCAAGGCCTTTTCAAGGGCTTCCAGATCCTTGTCAAAATCCACGACGCTCACGAACTTGCCAGCCAGAGCGTCTTGAATGGCGGTCCCCCCTGCTGCATCCAGGCGGGCCGCCGAGGACTCATCGATCACCACAAGGCTCAGTTGCAGTGCCGGTGGAAGTTGTGACTGCTGAATCTTTATCGCTCCGCGAGAATCATACTCATAGTTCGCCGTCAGCAAATCTCCATTGGGATCCTGGGCCTTGGGCAGTCGCGGATGGATCACCATCGCGATCACATTGTCCGCAATCGGCATCGCAACGGAAGGGGATTGCTGGAGCTTGCTGATCCAGGAATCGTCGAGCTTGTCAAATACCTCCATGTTTTCCGCTGGTTGAATTCCCTGCATGAGACGAAATCTCGAGCGTTCCGTCGTAATGGTGGGTGGTCTCCAATTGTTGTCTGGCCCATATTCAATCCAGTAGCCCACCGCATTGAGAGCCCCCTCCGCGCTGCTCGTTTGCGATCTGCTGAGCGGTGTCTGAAAAAACACCTCCTGTCCCCCGAGGGCATTGGCCCTGATTTTGAAATGCAAATCCGAGTATCTTCCATAGGTGGACGGGTCGAAGATCGCAGCATTGGCCTGAGTCCGCCGGTCGCCATTGGCGTTATAATAATCGTAATAAGTGTTCAGGGTGGCTTGGGAAAGTGTCTGGCTCAAGAGATCAAACCCGGCCCGCGCCGAGGCAAACTGGTCAATCTTGGCACTGGCATGCGAAATGGTGGAGAGCGTGCTGCTCGTCGCCGATGTCAACAACACCAACAAGAGTGCAAGAACCGCCATCGCAACGAGAAGCTCCACCAAAGTGAACGCCTTGCGGAAGGAGCTGTTTGGGTGAAAACACATCATGGGGCAATTTTAAGTGCCGGTCGCTGTGCCGCTCTGCCTTGCTGCGTGAAATGTGAGGACTTCACTTTGCTGGGATGTTGTTGGAGCAAAATCAGGGAAGCGGATTTTTACGCTCAGAGCCTGCAACGTGTCGGAGAACTGGGAAGCGGTCGATGGGGCCTGCGGGGGCGAGTTTATAAAAGTGACCGCAAAATACCTATCCTGTGCTGCGGCGGTGACTGGCAATCGCATGCCGGTCTGGTTGAAATACCATGTCTCGGAAGGAAGAACCGTGCTCACATCGGAAAACGATGCCTGATTCAGTTCGGCGCGCACGGACCGGGCAATCGACGAGAGTGCAATTTCATTGGCCGACTCTCTTACGGTTTTCAGACCGCTGGGCAGCAGGGCCAGGACACTCATCAGACCGAAGGACACCACTCCGAGAGCAAGAGTGACCTCAATCAGGCTGAAAGCCCTCAAATGGCTCGTGCGACGCGAAACCTGAAGAGTGGTGGGAAGAGGAACTAATGGATTGTTCATGGGGGGTGGGGGCTTGTTGCGGTTTTCCGAGCTGTGGGCTGGGATCCGTTCTGTAATCACAATGTAGATCACACCGATTGAGCATCAAGAGGCTGTTTGTTTTATCGTAAATCTCCTGCAGAGGTAGTGATATTGCGGCACTGAGACAGCAGGGGCTTCAACTTTGGTTCAAATGAACATTGTCAAGATTGACCTTGCCGATTGCTGATATCAGATTCCCATTCATGCCTGTCCCCCCGCGCCTTTCCTGTCGCTTCCGAATTCTCATTCCGCTTTTGTGCGCAATTCCCATGGCTGCAAACGGCGAATTGCCAGCCCTCTCTCCCGCCGGGCAGGCACCCTCCAGTGTCCTGCCCGCACATTCCGCGCGACCATCTGACTTCGATAAGTTTTGGGATGACCAATTGACGAATCTGGCCAAAATTCCGAAGGATGTCCAATTGACCCCCGGTTCTGCGGTTGTCCCCAAAGATATCGTGTATCAGGTTTTTTCTCTTGCTGTGTCAGAATCAGGACGCGTGCAGGGACAGTTGGCCTATCCGAAAACCAAGGGAAAATTCCCGGCTCTTGTCATCTTTCAGTGGGCAGGAGTCTATCCCCTCAAGCCAGGAACAGTGATCGAGAAAGCCCGTGCCGGGTGGCTGGCCGTGAATGTGATGGCGCATGACCTCCCTATTGATGAGTCACCGGAATTTTATGAGAAGTTGGAAAAAACAGCTTTGAAAGGTTACGGAACCATTGGCTGGGACAACCCGGAAACCACACCATTTTTACGGATGTTTCTAGCCACACGAAGGGTTCTGGATTTTGTCAGAGGGCTGCCTGACTGGGATGGTCGAATCCTTGTGACCCATGGGACCAGCCTTGGTGGAGCACAGGCCCTGGTGGCGGCAGCGCTCGATCCTTCGGTCACCGCAGTGGTGGCTCACGTTCCTGCCTTTTGCGATCTGCATGGAGACCGGCAACCCCATCCCTATTGGCTCAAACGCGCAAGTGAGCTGGGGAACGACCCGGCCAGAGCTCTTGAAGCATCGGCCTACTATGACGTTGTTCATATGGCACCTCGTGTGAAGGTGCCGGTTTTTGTTTCTGCGGGGTTGGAGGATGCGAGTTGCCCGCCGGCAGGCATCACGGCGATGGCGAAGGCCCTTTCCGGCCCAAGCGAGTTGATGTTACTCCCAGGAGCCAACCATCAAGGCGACGGCGGGACACACGATCGAGCCCGGGAACGGATGAAGGACTGGCTCTCTGCGCTGCAAAAATCCCAACCCATCCCCCCGCTGAATGAACCGCAATGAGGACTGATCCTGCTCAACCTCCCAAAACCTGGTCGGTCGGAACTCTGACCTACACCAGCGGCGGCATCATCGTTTTATTCCTCTGGCTCCTCTGGGGCGATTTCGCCTGGTCGATGCGGGAGCGCTCGGTCGGCCCGATGGCCTCCTGGTATCTCGACGACATCGGGGTGCCAAAGCTGCTTTTCGGCCTGTTGATGAGTTCATTTCCTGCCCTGATCGGGTTGATCCTCGGACCGATCATTAGTGTGAAATCTGATCGTCA
Organism: Terrimicrobiaceae bacterium; assembly: GCA_041749815.1. Lineage (GTDB taxonomy): Bacteria > Verrucomicrobiota > Verrucomicrobiia > Chthoniobacterales > Terrimicrobiaceae > JAJTZA01. The sequence goes on along the minus strand of JBGTAR010000383.1, from coordinate 3,631 downwards.
TCGTGGCAAGTGGGGGCGGCGTATTCCTTATTTGCTCGTCACCACGCCGATTGCAGCTTTCGGCATGATCGGGTTGGCACTCACTCCCATCATGGCACGCTGGTTGCATGGACTCGGCCAGCCTGGGCATCCGCTGGGTGCCAAGCTGCATGCCGCCTTGGACGGCTCTGGTGCAGGCGAGCAATTTCTTGCTCTTATTGAAAATGAGATGTTGGTCTCGCTGGTGTGTTTCGGCGTGTTCTGGGCGGCTTTTGAGTTGGCCACGATTGCGGGGCAGGCGGTTTTTGGCGGACTCATCAACGATGTGGTGCCCAAGCAATTGCTTGGACGCTTCTATGGATTGTTTCGAGCGGTGAGCCTGATCGATGGGATGATCTTCAACTTCTGGATCATGGGCCACGTGCCACAGTATTTCACGCTCATCCTTCTGACTATCGGAGTTTTCTATGGCACGGCCTTCATGTGGGTGTGCCTGAAAGTGAAGGAAGGTGACTACCCCCCACCGCCTCCTCCCGAGCCTGGCAGTTTGTCGATTCTGGGCGGTTTCACATCCGGAGCGAAGATGTATCTCCGTGAGTGTTTTACCCACCCATATTACCTGTGGGTCTTTGTCATGCTCATGTTCGCGGCGGTTGCCTTTCTGCCGGTCAATGTGTTCTCGATCCCTTACGCAAAAAACCTGAACGTGGACATGACCGTTTACGGGAAATTTCTCGCCCTCACCTACTTGCTGTCCCTCATCCTTGCCTATCCGCTGGGTTGGCTGGCGGATCGGTTTCATCCTTTGCGGGTATCCATCGCAGCTCTCACTGGCTACGTTTTAGTGAGTGGTTGGGGGTTCATCTTCGCCACCACTCAAGAGACGTTTCTTATCGCATGGGTACTGCACGGTGTGCTGTCGGGGACGTATTTCACCAGCGCGGCCTCGTTGGGTCAGCGTCTGTTTCCGCATGAGAAATTTGCACAATTTGCCTCTGCAGCTGGCATCCTCGCGGCTCCAGCCAACATGGCCTTGGCACCAGTGGTGGGAGCAATTATCGATTCCACCGGCAACGACTATCGTTACACCTTCGCCGCAGGTTGTGTCCTGTCATTTGTTGCCCTTTGGTCCGCCTGGCACGTGCATGGCAAGTTCATGAAACTCGGCGGCCCAAAAGGCTATGTGGCACCTGATGTTAATACCAAACACAAGGCCATCCCCATGGAGTGAGTTCATGATGGGTGAAGGGAGTTGCTCAGCCTCGCCTTGGCCGGGGCTAAAATGACCTGTGAGACCGAAGGTGAGATTCAGTCGATAGAGGGCTCCCCGCTCTCTCCTGTCATCGACCACATCTGCCTTGACGATAGGCTTGCAGCCCTGAATACAACCGTTCGGGGATGGCTCCCTGAGACCGCTTTGACAGGAAAGCCTTTCTCGGAACATGCAGGAATATATGTGGATGTAGCATTTTGAGCCGGATACAGTAAACTGTAGTCTCCACATAATTACTGTTGGGCAAAAGATCTGTTCTTAACGAGATGCTTACCTCAACAATGCTTTTTAGACTTGTCTTTCGGAATTGGTTTCCTGACAGTCTCGTTACATTTTAGAGTAGAGACAGTATGGCAAAGGGACAGCAGATGGTTTCTGAAACGAGAGGCGTTGGGCAGCTTATCAGCGTCAGGCGCTACTTCGCGGTTCCCGCTCATCAGCGTGATTTTGCGTGGCCGCTTGGGTCTGTCGAGCAATTCCTTGATGATATTGTTGGTGCAATGAATGCCGGAGATTCAGACTATTTCCTGGGGCTGATTGTACTCGTCAATACAGACGAATTATCCGCGCGTCGGCACGAAATACTTGATGGTCAACAGAGGCTTGCTACTACAACGATGACGTATGCGGCCATCCGACAATGGTTGCGGGAGCACAACCAAGATCAAGAAGCGCTCAAGATACAGAATGAGTTTATCGGAATCTCTGAAATTGGCGAGCCGCTTGACGAGCCTCGACTCATTTTAAACACAAACAACAGAGAAATCTTTCAAGAAGTCGTAGTGAACCTGTGTCCCGACAAGACAATAATTGAGCGGCAGCAACTAGCTGGGCGACACTCATCTGTACGAAAGCTCTTGGACGCGGCATTGAAGTGCAGGCAGTTTGTCGCTGAGCTTGCGGAGGCGCAAGGCTCCGAACCCGAGAAACAGTGCGCAGTACTCTTTCGGTTTGCAAAGTATCTGCGCGACAATGTGCAGGTCAACTGTTTAGACGTGACGGCTCCAGAGAATGCCTACACGATATTTGAGTCATTAAACGATAGGGGAATTGATCTTTCAGTTTTAGATCTACTCAAGAATCACTTACTCAAGGCTGCACACCCACAAGATGATCAAATATTGCATGACTGGACTGCCATGCTTACTCGATTAGGCGATCGTAAAGGGGACGACTTTCTCAAGGCGTTTTGGACGTCGCGATTCGGGCGCATTCAGCGAGGCCGACTATTCCATGAGATGAAGAGCAAATATGCAACCAAAGCCAAAGTCTTGGCCCTCTCGCGAGAATTGGTGGAGGTTGCAGAGGTTTATGCCAACTTGGAGGTCTCTGATATCTCCCGATGAAAATACCTGCGTGTCAGTGCCCTTTAGTTTGGAGACCGGGAGACTATCCGCCTCGGTCTGTGCCTCACGTGGAAGATACCCTTTTGACCTCGCCCAGCGAAAGAGCGTGACAACATGCTGCCGAAAATTCTTCCGGGTTCTTGGGTTCTCTGCAACTCCTTGTAACCACTCGGTCATGAGTTCGTTTGATAGTCCCGACATGGGCATTGTCCCGAAGGTTGCGGAAAACTTGCGCAAGCGTGACCGGGCATCCTGCAAGTATCTGGTTCCTACTCCATCAGCCTTTTTAATCTTGATAAACTCCTCCACGACATCATGGACGGTCACGGTCACTGATTGGGTCGGCCTCCGTGCCGCATAGAACTTCGCGGCCTCTACAATGGACTGTCCCCCTAATTGCTTGAACGCGGTGACATATTCTCGAATGGCTACATTCAGAGGAACCCCGGTTACTTCCAAGTCACGCATGGCAAGACCATAGGAGTCTGCGTCCTGACTTTTCATCCCCACAGCTTTTGTGTGGCCATCAGCCAAGCGGGTTGCAAGTCTTTCGGCCTCGGCGCGGGCTTCTGAGATGCCAGCAAAGGTTTTCCGCATCCGTTTGGCCCCTTCATACCAGACCACGGTGTGCAGCGGATACCCGCCAGATTCCCCGGAATAAATCCTGACCGTGACACTTCCAACCCGCACAAGTGTGGGTTTTTTTGGCTTGGTCGTTTTCATGACAATTCATGACAACATACTGTCATGAATTGTCCAGAACTGTCTTATTGTTCGTTGTTATACCTTAGGTAGAGCCTGTCCGAAAAGTGGGATATTTTTCAAAGTCATTAAATCGAGATCGATTTGATCGAAAAAACAACCACAACATATAGACATTTCTACGCAGCCGTTTTTTCTGACCCTCGTTTATCAATGACTTAGCTCATATTTGAGACGTTTTGACACACCTCTCTTGTGGTGTGCCAACTTCCAATAAATCTTAGCCGCTTAGGCGGCTTTCGCGATTTCTTTTTCTTGCTCTTCAACCCAC
>JBGTAR010000382.1:0-19829 GCA_041749815.1 Terrimicrobiaceae bacterium | reverse complement strand
ACGGACATCGCCACCCTGTTTCTCGACAACGACCTGAAAGTCCGCCGCTTCACCACGCAGGCCACGAAGATCATCACGCTCATTCCGGGCGATGTGGGCCGGCCCATCACCGATCTCGCATCCGACCTGCTTTACCCGGAGCTGAGCGAAGACGCCACCGAAGTCTTGCGCAAACTCGGAGTCGCCGAGAAACCGATCAGCACGCTGGACGGACGCTGGTTCACGGTGCGCATCAGCCCCTACCGCACGCTGGACGATCGCATTGATGGCGTGGTGATCACATTCTTGGACATCAGTGTCGCGAAGACGCTGGAGGAAAAGTTGCAGGGCATGCAGGTCACTCTCGAAAAGCGCCTGGTCGGCCAGTCCACCAAGCTGGACAAAGCAAGGGTGGACCTGAAGGAGGAACGCAAGCGGACGCGGAAAGGCGATGGCAAACCGCCGGGATCCGCCAATACCTGATCCACCACTCCATGCCGAACAAGCCAAACAACGAGGACTCGGACGACGCCCTGCGCCGCCGCGCCGAACGGCACGCCAAGGACAACCCTGCGAAATCCGCCGCTCCCGATTCTGAGGCCGACATCCGGCGTATGCTTCACGAACTGGAGGTTCACCAGATCGAGCTGGAGATGCAGAACGCGGAGCTCCGTCGCGCCCGCGATGATGCGGAGACACAACGCGACCTATACACCGACCTCTATGATTTCGCGCCGGTCGGCTATTTCACCCTCGCCCCCGATGGGATCATCCGGCTTGCCAACCTGACCGGCTCCCTGCTGGCCGGCATCGATCGCGCGAAATTGGCAGGCCGTGCCTTCTCGTTCCTGCTGTCGCCGGACTTGCGGGCGGCTTTCAAAGGCTTCCTTGAGAAGGCTTTCAGGGAAGGGTCCAGGCAGTCTATCGATACCGTGATCACCAGCGGAAGTGCCCCTCCGCGCATTGTGAACATCAAGGTGCTGAGCTCGGCCAACGGAGAGGAATGCAGCGCCGTGGTGACGGATATCACCGAGAGAACCCAGGCGGAGGAACAGCTGCTGGCCTCGGAAATCCGCTACCGCCGCCTCTTCGAAGCGGCACACAACGGAGTCCTGGTCATCGATTCCGAAAGCTGCAAGATCACCGACGCGAATCCGTTCATGACCAAGCTGCTGGGCTATCCGCGCGAGCAACTGATCGGCAAGGAGCTTTTCGAAATCGGCCTGCTCAAGGATGAGGCGGCGAGCCGCGAAATGTTCCGCAATCTGAAAAAAAACCATGAAGTCACCTACGAGGATCTGCCGCTGGAAAGCCAGGCCGGGCGGCATCAGGAGGTGGAGGTGGTGGCGAATCTCTATCAGGAGGGAAGCCGTTCCCTCATCCAGTGCAATATCCGCGACATCACGGCGCGCAAAATCGCGGAAGACATATCGCGCCGCAGCGGGATTCTTTTCACCTCCCTCATCGAACAGGCACCCGTCGGCGTTTACTTGGTGGGTGCCGATTTCCGCATGCAACAGGTCAACCCGACGGCAATGCCGGTCTTCCAGAATGTCCATCCCCTGATCGGTCGGGATTTTCACGAAATCATACGGGCCGTCTGGCCGAGGCGGGTCGCTGATCAAGTTGTCAGGGAATTCCAGCGCACGCTGAAAACCGGAGAGCCCTACCGAGCACACGCGTTTGCCGAGCGACGCCGGGATCTTGGCGTGAAGGAAGTTTATGAGTGGCAGATCCAACGTGTCACCTTGCCCAACGATGAATACGGCGTGGTATGCTTTTTCGAAAATATCACGGAGCGCGCCGAGGCCGAGGCCGCACGGCGGCGCATGGAGGTGCTGAGTGCCTCGAACCTGAAACTGAAAGAGCAAAACGTCAGGCGCCAGGCAGTGGAGGCGAATCTTCGCTCGTCCAGGCTGGAACAGAGCCGCTTGCTGAAACAATCCCGCAGGCAGGAAGTGAAGCTGCGGAATCTTTCCCATCGGCTCCTGTCTGCCGAGGAGAACGAGCGGAAGCGTATCAGCCGCGAGCTGCATGATGTGATCATCCAGACCCTGGTGGGCATCAATGTCGATATGGCTGCCTTGTCCAGCGGAGCCGTTGCTAATCCTCAGAGTCTCCAGAAGAGGGTTGCCAGCACCCAAGAGTTGGTGTCAAAGGCGGTCGAAACCGTGCATCGCTTCGCAAGGGAACTGCGCCCGACCATGCTGGACGAACTGGGACTGATCCCAACGCTCCAGGGATTCCTCAAACAATTCATGGAAGAGACCGGCGTCCGTGTCAGGCTCAAGGTGTTCACCGGCATCGAGCAATCGACGGACACCGTGCGAACGGGGCTTTTCCGCGTCGCCCAAGAGGCGCTCACCAACGTGGCCCGCCATGCGAAGGCGAGCCAGGTGGAAGTGAGCATCCGGCTCGTTGACGGTGTGATCCGCATGGAAATCAAGGACGACGGGGAAGGTTTTGTCATCGCCAGCGCCTCCTCCGGCAAAAGGAAGACCCGCCTCGGCCTGCTTGGCATGAGGGAGCGCGTCGATATGATGGGCGGCGTGTTCCAAATGGAATCCGCGCCGGGCGAACCCACCACCATCCGCGTGGATGTTCCTGTTGAAAAAGGCGGAAAAAGCAAAACCCGCAAGAAGGGTTAATGCTGCGGCGATCAAGCTAGTGTGCTGTAAAATTCAAAACGGCTGACAAAAGGCGATGCGCTTGCGCAGAACATGGGCAAGGAGAGGCGGATGGTAGAACCTTGAATCTCGCGACGCGAAGATCCCCGTCAGAAATCCCAGCGATGCGACAAGGGCACCTTTTCAAAGTGACAGACAAGCTGTGGAGCCTCCATTAGCCAAGCGGCTTCCCGGAGGGGGAAGGGGGAGATCGGGGACAATTGCAACATCCCGGACAACTGGATGGGAATCCTGTTGCGTTTTTGTGAATGGGGTCGGGTTACGCATTTCAACATTTTCGGTCGAAAGATCCCGACAAAGAAGCGAAGGCGGTCGGTTTTTCATGGAGACAAATCAGGAAATGACATTCAATCCTGCGGCGGCGGCCATGCGTGATTGACGCAGGTCGAAGGTGCAAAACTCTGTCGCCCCAAGTTCCAACGCCAAAGCGACATGCAGTGAGTCCAACGAGCGGCATAGTGTTCCGATCCCGTGAGCGGCGGAAAGGGCTTCCGCCGTGGCGAAGACATCCGGCCACAAAACCGTCACCCTTTCGATCACTCCCTCGGTGAGGTCGGCTTGCACTTGGGTGATCAATGCGTCGCACTCGGTTTCCGTCAATTCGCCACGGCCCGCTTTTTGCCGCAGGGCGGAGCGCATTTCCAGTTCGTGCAGATCGCTGACAGGCGGCTTGCCGGGGCTGGCATTCACAAAGGCCACCGCCTCCGCAGCGCGGGGTTCCGGGAGATAGAGCTTCAGCAGGACGCCGGTGTCGAAGTAGCGCATCAGAAGCTGTCGGCCCGGAGTTCATCCAGAATCGCCTGCGAGTCGGGTAGCACCCGGCTCCCGAACAATGCTTGCTGGCGAGCCAGGAAATCAGGCTTACCAGTGGATTTTTGGCGCTTCGGTTCCTCCTCCACCGACTCCACCGTCATGAGAACATGAACTCGTCCCGGCTTCAGCCACTCGGGCAGGGGCGAGAGCAGCTTCACGCTGCCATCGGCTCCGATTTCGATGTCCGTTTCCAACGTATTCACACCCCTAAACTAGCGGGGTTTGGGTAAACGTAAAGGCTGGAAGCCAGTTTCGCCGTCGTCAAATTTCATGTTAGGTGATTTAGAAATTCGTGGAGCTACCGCACCTCTCCCCCGACCTCCCCCCCGCGCTCCCGCCGGTGCGGTATTCAAAGAGACAGTCAAACTGTGGAGCCTCTATTAGCAAAGGGGCTTCCCGGAGGGGGAAGGGGGAGATCGGGGACAATTGCAATATCCCGGACAACTGGATGGGAATCCTGTGCTCACCGCTCGCCGCCGTTTTCCATGGCTATTTCAACCCGGGTTCCGCTGTGCTGCACCCGGGGCTACGCTCTGGACATCCCTCTGGGGTTGATATCCCGGGCTTTTCCCTAGCTTGATCGCTGTGGGCTAGAGCTCCGGCGATTTGTCCAAGAGTCGATCATGGATGGTCGGCAGCAGGGTTTCACCCCATAGCGGCATGCGGGGACGGCTCGTATCATTCCCTTTGCGGAACCCGAAATCCGTCTGAAACATTATGAAAACAAATCCACTGCATGAGGGAGCCTTTATGATCCATGGCGAGGGCGTAGGAACGGTCAGCCCCGAAATGATAGGCAAACGCGCCGCCGAACTGGCTTTAATCAATGGCCGCCAGTTGCATGAGGCGACGAAGTCCGATTGGGATGAGGCCGTCAGGGAATTGACGGGCGGCAACAAGCTGGATCCGAAACAAACGCTTTTGGAATCGATGCCCGAGTCGGATCGCTGGAATCCGATCCCGGGTTCCTCCGGCCATGAGGCCATGGTCGATTTCGACGATGGTGAGGATGCCGAAGGCCGCAGCGCTGAGGAGAGGCTTTTCGAAGAAGGGGTCAAGGAAGCGGGACACGACCAGATGCTGGAAGCGACCTCGAAAAAGACGCAGCCGGACGAATGAAATCGAACTTATGCTCATCAAATTACCTACTGAGAAAACTGTGAGTGCAGCGGCGGATGCTTTGCAGGCTGCCGTCAAAGCCAATCATTTTGGCGTCATGCAGGTTCATAACCTCCAGGAGACCATGGTGAAGAAGGGCGTGGAGTTTGCCCACGAATGTCTGATCTTCGAGGTCTGCCAGCCGCAGCAGGCGAAGAAAGTGCTCGAGGCAAACATGAGCGTCTGCACCGCACTGCCCTGCCGGATTTCCATTTACGAGGACGGCGACAAAACCATTCTGGCGACCTTGAAGCCAACCGCGCTCCTGGCACTTTTTGACACGCCCGAACTGAAACTTGTCGCGCAGGAAGTGGAGGACACGATCGTCATGATCATGAAGCAGGCAGCGTCATGATTTACACCTGCCCGATGCACCCCGAGGTGCAGCAGGATCACCCCGGCGATTGCCCGAAGTGCGGGATGGCGCTTGAGCCGAAGACGGTGACCGCGGGCACCGATGATGACGAGAACGCCGAACTGCACGACATGACGAGGCGCTTCTGGATCGGTGCCGCGCTGGGGTTACCGGTGTTTTTCCTGGCGATGGCGCACTTGATCCCGGCTCTGGGCCGGCAGCCGTGGGTGACGGGTGATGTTTCGCGCTGGATACAATTTGCGCTCACGACGCCCGTGGTTTGGTGGGCTGGCTGGCCGTTCTTCCAACGCGGCTGGCGTTCGGTCATGTCAATGAACCTCAACATGTTCACGTTGATCGCCATCGGTGTGGGCGCCGCTTACGTGTTCAGCGCCGTGGCTATGTTGATGCCCGATTTGTTCCCGCAGTCGATGCGGCATGGTGGCAAGGTGGGTATCTACTTTGAAGCAGCCGGAATGGTCACGGTGCTGGTGCTGCTCGGTCAGGTACTTGAACTCCGTGCCCGCAGCCGCACGGGCAGCGCGATCAAAGCGTTGCTCAATCTCGCTCCGCCCACCGCGCGACAAGTCGCCGACGGTGGCGACCATGAAGTTCCGCTCGACCAGGTGAAAGTCGGCGACCGCCTGCGCGTGGTGCCCGGCGACAAGGTGCCCGTTGACGGCGCTGTGGTCGAAGGCCACTCCAGCGTGGAAGAATCCATGATCACGGGCGAACCGCTTCCGGTGGAAAAAGCCGTTGGTGACAAAGTGACGGGCGGCACCGTAAACGGCACGGGTAGTTTCGTGATGAAGGCCGAACGCGTGGGCGACGACACGCTGCTGGGTCAGATCGTGACGATGGTGGCCGAAGCGCAGCGCAGTCGCGCGCCGATCCAGGGTCTTGCCGACAAGGTCGCGGCCATCTTTGTGCCGACGGTGTTAGCGGTTTCACTGATCACATTCGTTGTCTGGATTTGGGTCGGCCCCGAGCCCAGGCTGGCACACGCCATTGTCAATGCCGTTGCCGTTCTCATCATCGCCTGCCCGTGCGCGCTCGGTCTGGCCACGCCTATGGCCATCATGGTTGGCGTCGGACGCGGCGCGCAACTCGGTGTCCTCGTGAAAAATGCCGAGGCGCTCGAACTCTTGGAGAAAGTCACCACCCTCGTCGTGGACAAAACGGGCACGCTCACCGAGGGCAAACCCAAACTCGTGGATGTCCTGCCCAGCGACGGATTCGACGCGAAAGATTTCCTGCGTCTCGCCGCCTCGCTGGAGCAGAACAGCGAACATCCACTCGCCGCCGCCATTGTTCAGGGTGCGAAGGAACAGAAACTCAAACTTGAAGATGTGAAAGACTTTCGATCGGTTACGGCCGGAGGTGTGGCCGGGAATGTCCAGGGTCGCTCCGTGATGGTCGGTAAACCCGATTTCCTGCGGGACGAAAAAATCTCCGGGCTGGAGCAACTCGAATCTTCTGCCGAGAAACTCCAGGAAGACGGCAAGACCGCGATGTTCGTCGCGATCGACGGCAAGCCGGCTGGAATCCTCGCCGTCGCCGACCCGATCAAGGAGAACACTGCCGCCGCCATCAAGGAACTTCACGAACTTGGCTTAACGCTCGTGATGCTCACCGGCGACAACCGCCGCACTGCCGCCGCCGTGGCCAAGCAACTCGGCATCGACGCGGTGGAAGCGGAGATCGAACCCGCCGGGAAAGTGGACCACGTCAAAAAGCTGCGCAAGGAAGGCAAACATGTGGCGATGGCCGGTGACGGAATCAACGACGCGCCAGCCCTGAGTGAAGCGGAAGTCGGGATCGCCATGGGAACCGGGACCGACGTGGCCATGCAAAGCGCGGGCATCACGCTCGTCAAAGGCGACCTGCGCGGCATTGCCCAAGCCATCCGACTCAGTCGCGCCACGATGTGGAATATCCGCGAGAACCTGTTCTTTGCGTTCGCCTACAACTCGCTGGGCATCCCAATTGCAGCGGGCGTGCTTTATCCATTCTTCGGCTGGCTACTCAGCCCGATTATCGCGGGGGCCGCGATGAGCCTGAGCTCCGTATCGGTGATAACCAACGCCCTGCGCTTGCGGACAACAAAAATCTGATTTCCCAACAATGAATACAACCACACTCACTCCCAACTGCTCCATGGCATGGATGCGTATTGGCGGGCTGCCAACTATTTGTCGGCTGGCCAGATTTAGCTCTTCGACAATCCCGATCTCGTCGCGGCCTTTGTTGTAGGCGATGGGGAGGTGGAAACCGGACCGCTGGCTACGTCGCGGCATTCCAACAAATTCCTCGATCCCGTCACGCGCACTGGGGTAACACCCCATTTCGCAGGCTGATGTTGGGAGGTATCATCGTTTCTTCACATGTCCACAGCACTCCATACCCCACCATCATCTCCGAAAAAGACAACCATCAAACCCACGACTCAACCGAAGGCCAAGGCTTATCAGAGTGTGAACCCTTACGATGGTAGAATCCTCAAGACATTCGAGGAATTGACCGATCCACAGTTCGAAACTGCCATCGCGACCGCCGCAAAATGTTTCGAGACCTGGCGGAATCAATCTTTCGCTGAACGCGCGGCCATTGTTGCCAAAGCCGCCGCAATCATGCGGGAAAACGCAGATGATTTCGCCAAACCGGTGACGCTTGAAATGGGCAAGCTCATTGACCAGTCGCTCGGTGAAGTCGCGTTGAGTGCGGATATCCTCGATTATTACGCGGAAAACGCAGAACGCTTTCTCGCCACGGAAACACTGGAGCCAGCTTCGGGCAAAGCGGAAATTGTGAGCAACCCGCTCGGTGTGCTCTTTGGGGTGCAACCTTGGAACTTTCCCTACTACCAGCTTGCGCGCTTCGTCGCGCCAAACCTCATGGCCGGCAATGTTGTGATGGTGAAGCATGCGGGCTGCGTCCCCCAATGCGCCATCGCGTTTGAAAAATTGTGGCGGGATGCGGGTGCGCCCGCCGGGACATACACCAACCTGCTCATTTCGCACGAGCAGGTGAGCCGCGTGATCGATGACCCGCGCATCAAGGGCGTCGCGTTGACCGGTAGCGTGGAGGCTGGGAAAACCGTGGCTGCGCGAGCAGGCCAAAACCTAAAAAAGTCCACCATGGAACTCGGCGGCAGCGATGCTTTCATTGTGCTCGAGGATGCCGATCTCGACAAAACGGTGAAATGGGCAGTCTGGGCCAAGATGAACAACAACGGGCAGTGCTGTATTGCGGGCAAACGATTCATCGTCGTCGAATCCTTGGCCGACACGTTTCTGGAAAAATTTCAAGCTGCGCTGATGGCTCTCCGTCCGGGTGATCCGATGGACAAGACGACAACGCTCGGCCCGATGTCGACGGAAGCGGCCTTGGTGAAATTGCTTGATCAGGTCAAACAGGCGGTCGCCAAGGGAGCCAAGCTGGTGATGGGCGGAAATCGGATTGATCACGCGGGTTCATTTATGGAACCAACCATTCTCACAAACATCCAACCGAACAATCCGGCTTTTCGCGATGAATTTTTCGGACCCGTCGCGCTGTTATTCCGCGTCAAAGACGAGGATGAAGCCATCGCACTGGCCAACGACTCGGACTTCGGATTGGGCGGGTCGGTGTTCACCAAAGATGAAGCGCGCGGCAAACGCGTGGCGAACCGCATTGATACCGGGATGGTATTCATCAATCACCCGACCTGGACGGCGGCGGATCTGCCGTTTGGTGGCATCAAGAACTCTGGCTACGGGCGTGAGCTCGCCAGCCTGGGCATCCAGGAATTCGTGAACAAGAAACTCATCCGAACCTCTTCCATCGACAACCCGGCGTAAGAATCAATCAAAAGTAACGAACACCAAAAGAAATAATGAGTGAAAACATCAAAGGCAAAGTCGTAGTGATTACAGGAGCAAGCAGCGGGCTGGGAGAAGCGGCCGCCCGACTGCTATCCGCCCAAGGAGCAACCGTGGTGCTCGGGGCACGTCGCCTCGAGCTTCTCCAGGAATTGGCACATGAATTGAACGGCGGCGGCGGCAAGGCGATCGCTGTGGAAACGGATGTCACCGATTGCGACCAGGTGAAGCATTTGGTGAATGCGGCTGTGGAGAAATATGGGCGCGTTGATGTGATGATCAACAATGCCGGCATGATGCAGCTTTCGCCGCTTGAGGCCCTCAAGCTGGACGAGTGGGACAACATGATCGACATCAACATCAAGGGCGTTCTTTACGGAATCGCAGCCGCATTGCCACATATGAAAAAGCAGAAGGCGGGGCATATCATCAATGTCTCTTCGGTGGCGGGTCACACGGTGATGCCACTCGGCGCGGTTTACTGCGCGACCAAGCACGCCGTGCGGGCATTATCCGAAGGGCTGCGCATGGAAGTGAAGCCCTACAATCTCCGCACCACGATCATCTCACCGGGCGCGATCGATACCGAGTTGCCGAGTCACATTACGGACGAGGAAACCGCCGCTGGCGTCCAAAAGCTTTATGAAGGCCACGCGATTCCCGCCGACTCGTTTGCCCGGGCGGTTGTCTTTGCAATAAGCCAGCCGGATGACGTGGACATCAACGAAATTCTCTTTCGGCCTACGAGCCAGGAATCCTAATCGGAAAGAGGGAGCCAAGCTCATCGAGCACAAAATATACATAGAAAAAAACGGCCAGGACCTGACCGGGAATCGAACCTAGAGGTGGGAGCGTCAGAGATGACAGCCAAGGAATACCATTAAGAGAATCTTCATCAATGAGCCAAACAAGCACAACTCATAAAAAACCAATTCCTACCCATCGAGGGGTACTGCCACCTCAAATCTGATGAGATCTCATCGAAAACGGCACCCTTTTGCTCAGGCGAATCAAACATTATGAAAACAAAAACGAAGTTGCTAACCCACGATTTTTCAACGGCCCTTGCTGCCCATTCCGGGCCGCCCTGTCTGTCGCTCTATTTGCCAACACATCGTCATCATCCCGGCAATCAGCAGGATCCGCTTCGCTTTCGGCATCTTGTTCAAAAGTTGGAAGAGTCACTCGAAATGAAATATCCTGCGGATGAAATTCGGACAGCGCTGGAGCCGTTTGAAGAACTGGAACGCAATCCCGACTTCTGGAACCACACGCTCGATGGTGTCGCCGTCCTCGGCGCGCCTGGACTGTTTCAGGTTTATGCCTTGCAGCGGCCCGTCGCGGAGTTGGCCGTTGCCGCCGATAGTTTTCACACCAAACCATTGCGACGACTTCTGCAATCAGCGGATCGCTTTCAAGTGCTCGGTTTGAACCGGCACGAGATTAAACTTTTTGAAGGCAACCGAGATTCCCTTGATGAAATTGAGTTGGCCCCGGACGTGCCACGCACCATCACGGATGCGTTGGGCAAGGAGTTGACCGAACCGCATCAAACGGTCGCCTCTTACGGCGGCACGAGTATGGGCAATCCCATGCGTCACGGCCACGGCGGAAAAAAGGATGAAGTGGACATTGACGCTGAACGCTTTTTTCGGGCGGTGGATCAAGCCATTTTGCAACACCACTCCCGTCCCTCGAAATTGCCATTGCTGCTGGCGGCGTTACCGGAACATCACGGAATGTTTCATCAGATCAGCAAAAACCCCTTTCTCCTGAGCGAAGGAATTAAGATCCATCCTGACGCGTTGCCGCTCGACGACTTGCGCGAGAAGGCGTGGCAAGTGTTTGAACCGCAATATCGGTCGCGTCTGGCAAAGCAGGCCGACGATTTCGCGCTCGCGACATCGAAGGCCCTGGGCTTGGAGGAACTGCAAGAGATCGCGAAAGCGGCAGTCGCAGGCCGGATCACGACTCTATTGATCGAGGCTGATCGCGAGATCCCGGGGCAAATTGAAGCCGCAACGGGACGAATTCAAGAGGACGATCTCAGCCACCCGGAACTGGACGATTTGCTGGATGATTTAGGGGAATTAGTAACGAGCAAAGGTGGTCAAGTCGTGGTCATTCCGTCCGAACAAATGCCAACGAAAACAGGAGCCGCTGCAACCTGCCGTTTTTGACGGAATCAAACTCACGAATCAAATTATGAAAATCCAAATTAACACCGACAACAACATCGTTGGTCACGAAGATCTGGCCGGGCAGGCCGAAGCAACCGTGCAGAGCACGCTCGGCCATCTGACGGAGCATATCACCCGCATTGAAGTGCACCTCAGCGATGAAAACAGTGACAAGGGCGGGAGCCATGACAAGCGCTGCATGATGGAGGCTCGCCTCGAACGTCATCAACCCATTGCGGTTTCGGATGAGGCGGAGTCAATTGAACAGGCGATAGATGGAGCGGCCGAAAAACTCAAGAGATCCCTTGATCACACACTTGGGCGATTGAGTGACCATTGATGAAAATTAATTCTGCAGACTTCCAGGTGGTGCCTGGAGAAGAGTTCCATCTGAGTAAGTGCCAGACGAAAGTGAAACCATTCTTCAAGTCGAAGAAACACTATCACAAACAGCTTGATGAAGGCGTTGAGGAGTTGAGCGAACTGCAGCGCCTGCTTTACGCGTCCAATCGCCATGCGATCCTGCTTATTTTTCAGGCGATGGACGCTGCCGGCAAGGATGGGGCCATCCGGCACGTCATGTCGGGTGTCAATCCTCAGGGCTGTCAGGTGTTCAGCTTCAAGCAGCCGAGTACCGAAGAACTGGAACACGATTTTCTTTGGCGCACTACCTGCCGCCTGCCGGAACGCGGGCGGATTGGTATTTTCAATCGCTCCTATTACGAGGAAGTGCTCGTTGTTCGCGTGCATCCGGATCTACTGCGCAACCAGGGGCTGCCCGCAGGTTCAATCGCAGACCAGGCCATTTGGGAGGAGCGATATCGTTCCATCGTGCACCAGGAGGCCCATCTCCACCGCAATGGAACCCGGATCATCAAATTCTTTCTCCACCTGTCGAAAGACGAGCAACGCGAGCGCTTCCTCGACCGAATCGATGAGCCGGACAAGAACTGGAAGTTCAGCCTCGCCGACGTGCGCGAAAGAAAGCATTGGGATGACTACATGGCAGCGTATGAGGCGTGTTTGAACGCGACCAGCACCGCTGAGGCGCCTTGGTATGTTGTTCCTGCCGACGTCAAAAAGAACGCCCGCCTGATCATTTCACAGATCATCCTCGATACCATGAATGAACTCGGGATGAGTTATCCGACAGTCAGTAAAGCTCGCCAGAAGGAATTGCAGACCATCCGCAAAGAGCTTTGAAGTCGCGAAGGTCACTCCATCCACAAGCAGGGAGCATGCGGCACGATGACCGATGAATGTCCAGGCGACACGGCTGCTTCCCGCGGATCGAAAACTTTCAGCCCTTGTCTTTGAGTAGGCGGAGTTGCCCCTCCACTTCCGGTATGGGGTGAACACCCCCTAGTGCCTATCCCGGCCGCCGCGTATTTTATGGTTTTACACGAACATTAGGCATTGCGGCATTTCTTTCCATGCTGCGTTTACAGGAGCTTCAGCATGAAAAACGACGATCAGGAGAAGAACCGGCTGGCAGAGCAGTACGATAAATTTGCCGGTAAATTTAGTGAACTTTATTTGGCAGGGAAGGAACGCGGGCAAGAATCCATGTCAGTGGCGCTCGACAAAGCCCACGAGCAGTTGACCGCCCTTGGAGAGTTCAGTGCGGACCAAGGGGCAGAATTTAAACAATACCTTGCGCGTGACCTGGACCAGACCATATCCGATGCCCAGCAACTTGGCGGAGAGGCCAAAGAACGGCTTCACCCGGCCCGGCTGGGCGCAGGGGCACTTTCCTCCCTCACAACCGTGCTTGAAATTACCGGCAATGCGTTGCACTCCCTAAGTTGTAAAACGAAAGAGACACTTGCATACAAGACGGGCGAGATGACATCGGCTGGTACTTTGACCTGCCTGTCTTGCGGACAGAAAGTGCAACTCAAGGGAACAGGACATGTCCCGCCTTGTCCAAAATGCAATGGTGTCGACTTCAAAAAAGGCTACTAAATGCTTGGGCATCGGCTGACGACAACACGAAGAGTGTCCGCCCGATCATTTCGCAGAATCACCCTTGATAGAATGAAGGAACTCGGGAGAAGTTATCCGACAGTCAGCAAGGAGCGCCTCAAGGAATTGCTGGCCATCCATGAAGAGCTCTGAGGCCGAATGCCGCTGTTGGAAGGATGAACCATGAACAAGCTCAAACAGCTCTGGAACACCCTGCGGGGCAGTTTTTGGTTTTTGCCCTCATTGATTGTGGCTGGCGGCATTGCGATTGCAGCAGGCTTGACTCAAGTGGACACGACCGTTGGCCAGGAGTGGATGGCCCGCTGGCCGCGGCTGTTTGGCGCCAGCGCGTCGGGCGCACGTGGGGTGTTGTCCACGATTGCCGGCTCGATGATGACCGTGGTGGGCGTCACATTTTCGATGGTCTTGGTGACGCTGGCTCTGGCTTCCAGCCAATACACCTCCCGGATCCTTCGGAACTTCATGCGAGACCGTGTCACGCAGGTTGTGCTCGGCATTTTCGCCGGCGTTTTCACTTATTGCTTGATCGTATTACGCACGATTCGCGGCGGGGACGAGGCGGGATTTATTCCGAGCATGGCCGTGGCTTTTGGCGTCTTGCTCGCGATCAGCGGTATCGGCGCGCTTATTTTCTTCATTCATCACATCGCCGCTTCGATCCAGGCATCGAGCATCATTGCTTCAGTAGCCAAAGAAACCCTGGAGGCGATTGACCGGCTTTTCCCGGAGAAAATTGGTCAACCGCCGGTGGACGAAGAAGAGGATCAGTTACGTCTCCCTCTGCCGGAAAGGAACTGGCAGCCCGTCCCGGCCCGGGTAAACGGCTACATCCAAATCGTGGATAATGCCACGCTCCTGCACTTGGCGAGGGAGCACAAGACCATCGTGCGGATGGAGCGCGGCATCGGCACGTTTGTGGTCGAGGATACGCTTCTCGCATCGCTCGCTCTGGAGGAGCCGCCGTCAAAAGAGATCCTTGCCGACCTGCAGGCGGCCTACAGGATCGACCGCCATCGCGAGGTGCAGCAGGATGCTGCCTTTGGCATCCGGCAGCTCGTGGACATTGCTCTGCGAGCACTCTCCCCGGGCATCAACGACACCACGACGGCTGTGATGTGTGTGGATTATCTGACGGCAATTCTGGCGCGGCTTGTCGCCCGCAACATCCCTCTGTCGCATCGCTATGAGGACGGGCAACTGAGAGTGATCACGATCGGACCGAGCTTTGCCGACTTGGTGGCCGAATCATTCGATCAAATCCGAGGAAGCGCCGCAGGGAATGTCGGTGTGATGCTGCGGATGCTCGGGGCGCTGCAAACCATCGGCAGTCTCACAACCAATCCGAGTCGGCGACGCACGCTCCAGCAAGAAGTGCAAGGGATCGCCGAATTGGGCGAACGCACCATCGAATCCCCTCACGACCGGGCCCGATTTGAGAGTCGGTTGGCAATTGTGCGCGAGGCACTCGAGACCGGGTTGGTTAAATAAGGGATTTGAAAGAGCGTCGTGGGGTCGGGAGTTTGATGCTCTTTTCCGTCTGAGGAAACCCAAATGGGGAAAATCCATCCGATCTCGGCGGGAATATAAGTCCTCAACTTCCATCTCGCTATGGAGTGAACACCCCATATCAGCGCTAAGGCCCATGGGCTAAATTAGGATCTGAGAAGGACTCAAAAACGGCTCGCTCGCAGGAGTGAAACGATCCTCACCCGAAACAGAAAAGATTTCAAAAGTGCCCATTCAACTCAACGAAGAAAACGGCGGGAAGATTCTCGTCATCCATGTCAGCGGAAAGCTCAAGAAAGCGGATTACGAGGACTTTGTGCCGGAGTTTGACCGGCTTGCGGGTCAGCAGGGGAAAGTGTGCGTCCTGTTTGACATGGTCGACTTCCACGGCTGGGAACTCGGGGCGGCATGGGAGGACTTGAAGTTCGGAGTCGCCCACTTCGATGACATTGAGCGCCTCGCGACGGTCGGGGAAAAGAAATGGCAGCGGGACATGGTGGCATTCGTCAAACCCTTCACAAAAGCCAAGGTCCGATTCTTCGAGCACTCTGACACCGCCGAGGCGCGCAAGTGGCTTGGCGAAACGCAGCCTTTTGGACACACCGCGCACCAATGAACCCACAAGAATTGATGGAAACGGCGAAGAAGATGGTTGCCGATGACAAGGGGCTGCTGGCGATGGATGAGAGCAACCACACCTGCAACCAACGGTTTGAAGCGCACGGCATTCCCCCCGAGCTTGAGAATCGCCGTGCTTGGCGGGAGGTGATGGTGACGACGCCCGGCCTCGGCGAATGCATTAGCGCCGTGATCCTCTATGACGAGACAATCCGTCAGCACACGACCAGCGGAGTTCCCTTTCTGAAAGTTCTCACGGATGCGGGAATCATCCCCGGCATCAAAGTGGATCTTGGCGAGGAGGACCTGGCCGGCCATCCCGGCGAAATGGTGACATCCGGGCTGGATGAGTTGCGCGAGCGCCTCACTGAGTATGCACAGATGGGCGCGAGGTTCGCCAAATGGCGCTCTGTGATCGCAATCGAGGACGGCCTCCCCACCCAGGCCGGAATGGAGGTCAATGCACAGGTATTGGCTCGCTATGCGGCACTTTGTCAGGAAGCAGGGCTCGTTCCGGTGGTCGAGCCGGAGGTTCTTATGGATGGCTCTCATTCCCTGTCGCGGTGCAACGACGTGACAGAGGAAACGCTGCGGACCGTTTTCATTCAACTTCACCTTCAGGGCGTTCTTTTGGAGGGCATGATTTTGAAACCGAATATGGTGCTGCCAGGACTGAATTGCCCAACCCAGGAGTCGGCAACCGTGGTTGCTGACAGCACGGTGGACTGTCTCCTTCGAGCTGTTCCTGCCGCCGTTCCGGGAATTGCTTTCCTGTCAGGCGGACAGTCTGGCGAACTCGCCTCGGCCCGCCTGAACGCCATGAATATGCGATTCAAGATTCGGGCTCCTTGGGCTCTCTCATTTTCGTTTGGCCGCGCTCTCCAACAGCCGGCACTAGAAATCTGGTCTGGTCAGAAAGCCAATGTGAAAAAAGCCCAGATGGCGTTGAGCCATCGCGCCAAATACAATCTGGCTGCACGCCGGGGCGAATACACGCCTGAAATGGAGCTTCTCGACAACGGACAATGAAACCAAAATCCCATCTGGGTGGAAGCACGATGACAGCTCTCGATCCACCTCAAGCGCAGCAAGCCAAGCCGTCGGCCATGCCGCTTTCTATTTTTATCATCCGGCACGGGGAAACCGCATGGTCGATCACCGGACAGCACACCGGTCTCTCGGACATTCCGCTGACCTTGCAAGGTGAGAATGAGGCGCATGAACTTGGCACGCACTTGCAGGACGTCGGCTTCGCGCACGTGTTGACAAGTCCCCTCCAACGCGCCCGACAAACATGTGAAATCGTCAATTTGAAACCAGTGCCGGAAATCGAACCGGATCTGGTCGAGTGGAATTACGGAGACTACGAAGGAAAACTCTCCGCAGACATCCGCAGGCACCGTCCGGGTTGGAGTGTTCTTTCTGATGGCTGCCCGAACGGGGAAATGCCCGCCGGGGTTTCAGAACGTGCAGATCGCGTCCTAGCCCGACTGCGGACCCTGCACGGAAATGTTGCCCTCTTTTCGCATGGTCAGTTTGGCGGAATTCTTGCCGCACGTTGGATCGGGCTTCCATTGGCCGACGCGCAGCATTTTCCCCTTGGTACCGCTTCAGTGAGCGTGCTCGGTAACAACCCCGACCATCCCGAAGTGTCGGTCATCGCTTTGTGGAACTTCAATTCGCGCGGTCTCTCCCACTCCGCGCTGTCACACCCCTCCGGCCAGACGATGAAACAACAGGCGATCCAGCGCTGGGAGAATGAGGGCGGTGAAATCCCGGCTACAACCTCCGTGGTGATTTCACCATAGCCCACAGCTATGAGCCGCTGCAAGGGGAGGTATTGGATGAATCCATCAACAACGGGGATAGTTGGGAAGGCTCCTTTTCTCCTTCCGGAGAGGCCCATCAATCCAAAAGCCATCTCTCACGAAAGTGTCAATTCCGCCAGCGCCAAAATCCTCCAGTCATTTGACGCAGCCGCTTAAACGCAGCCATCAAAATCGAATCCACACAATATATCATGACAACAAAAAACACCTCACCAACAAACGCAGAAAAGGCCGTCTGGCTTATCACCGGCTGTTCGACCGGCTTCGGCCGTCATCTCGCACAACATGTTCTGGAGAGCGGCGAGCGTGTGATCGTCACGGCGCGGGATCCCGATGAAGTCAGCGACCTCGCCGATCTGGGAGAGGCTTTGGTGCTTAAGCTCGATGTCACCGATCAGCACCAGATCGATGCAGTCATCAAAGCCGCGGAAGAAAAATTTGGACGTATCGACGTGCTCGTGAATAACGCCGGTATCGGTTACTTTGCGGCAGTCGAGGAGAGCGAGGAGGAGCAGGTCCGCCGCATGTTTGAGGTTAACTTTTTTGGTCTCAGCCGGATGATTCACGCGGTGTTGCCAGGGATGCGCGCACGCCGTCACGGATTCATCGTAAATTTCTCCTCCATTGGTGGCCTGTGCGCCTTCCCTGCGCTTGGATACTACAACGCAACAAAGTTTGCGGTGGAGGGTCTGTCCGAAGCGCTCTGGCAGGAGGTGGAGCCGCTGGGCATCAAGGTGATGCTCGTTGAACCAAGCGGGTTTCGCACGGATTGGGCCGGGCGCTCGGCGAACGAAAGCAAACGGCAAATCGCAGACTACGCGGACACAGCCGGCGACTGGCGCAGTGAGGTGCGCGCCGACTCAGGCAAGCAAGCGGGCGATCCCGTCCGGGCGGTGCAGGCTATCGTCGAAGCGATTGAGCTGGCGAGCCCGCCGCATCGACTGCTGCTGGGCAACAGCGCATATGAAGGTGCCATGGCCAAACTCCGCACGCTGACCGAGGAGTTTTCGGCCTGGGAAAAGGTTTCTCGCGGAGCGGATTTCCCAACGACTTAGTCAAAAATGTCATCATTTACCCGAAGCCGCGTGGCCTGCCTGGAGGACGAACCATGAGTGGATTCCAACTCCATCGGCTCGGTGAGATCATGGCGCCGGAACCCGGCAATCCCCACGAAGTCGAGGGTGTGCTGAACCCTGCCGCCGTGCGCGGTCCAGATGGGGAGCTTTACCTTTTTCCAAGGCTCGTCGCGAAGGGGAATTATTCACGCATTGGCATCGCTCGCGTTCAATTCAACGAGGCTGGCGATCCGTGTGGCGTCGAGCGGCTGGGCATTGCTCTCGAACCTGAAGCCGACTACGAACTGCTAGTTGGCGGGGGCGGTGGTTGCGAGGATGCACGGATCACGTTTGTTGAACCGCTTGGGCATTACGTGATGACTTATACCGCGCGTTCACCAATTGGCCCCAGGATTGCCTTGGCAATGTCGGGGGACTTGTTTCATTGGGAGCGCATCGGGTTGGCAACCTTTGAGCCCTATCGCGGCATCGACTTTGTCCATGTGGATAACAAAGACGCCAGCATCTTCCCCGTCGCCATTCCCAATCATGCCGGGAAGATGCAAATGGGTCTGATCCATCGCCCGCTTTTTCCCGGAACGCTCCCCGATGAAACAGTCTGCGAAGGCCAGTGTCGATGGATGGATCGAGAACATGAAAGCATCTGGATTTCCTACTGCCCGATGCCGCCGAAGGGTCTCGGACCGCATCTCCCCGGCTTGTTTAATTCGCACTACCGGCTGGCGACTCCCGTGTCTGCATGGGAGCAACTAAAAATCGGTGGTGGAACTCCCCCTGTCCTCACGCGCCATGGCTGGCTGATCATTTATCATGGAGTGAGCAAGTCAACAGAGCCGGACAAGGCCTGTCGTGAACTTTGTTATTCCGCAGGAGTCATGGTGCTCTCGGAAGAACATCCCCAGAGGATTCGCTATCGGTCGCCCGAGCCGGTGCTGACTCCACAGTCTCCGGAAGAACTTCAAGGCATGGTCGCAAATGTCGTATTCCCGACCGGCATCGATCGGCGGGATGATCTCGACACACCAGACCGCTTCGACATATACTACGGTATGGCTGACAGCCGAATCGGTGTCGCAACGCTGACCCTGCCGGAACACCTTCCGCAAGG
Organism: Terrimicrobiaceae bacterium; assembly: GCA_041749815.1. Classification (GTDB taxonomy): domain Bacteria; phylum Verrucomicrobiota; class Verrucomicrobiia; order Chthoniobacterales; family Terrimicrobiaceae; genus JAJTZA01. The sequence goes on along the minus strand of JBGTAR010000382.1, from coordinate 671 downwards.
GGCCCCGGCTGATGTGGCTGACCAAGTTTCGCGCATCTCTCCCTCTGCAAATGTTATCCCAACCGCGTATCTTGAGGAAGCGCTGGCAGAATGAAAAAGAAGGCAAATCTTGGCACGGTCGTCTCAGTCAGAGGCAGCGTCGTGGATGTGCATTTTGATGACCACTTGCCAGCGATCAATAGCCTGCTGCACGCGGGCAAGAAGGAGGAGATTGTCATTGAAGTGCAGGCCCAACGCGATGCGTGCCGCGTTCGAGGGATTGCGCTGACGCCGACACAAGGCCTGGCTCGTGGCATGACCGTGGAGGACACTGGCGGCCCTTTGAAAGCGCCTGTGGGCAAAGCGATTCTGTCCCGGATGTTTGATGTGTTTGGAGACACGATCGACCGCAAACCACCGCCTACCGACGTTCAGTGGCGTTCCGTGCATCGCACACCGCCGCCACTGGCCCGGCGTTCCACCAAGTCGGAAATCTTTGAGACGGGCATCAAAGTGATCGACGTGCTCGTGCCACTGGAACTTGGCGGCAAGGCAGGACTCTTCGGCGGTGCGGGTGTGGGCAAGACGGTGCTTCTTACCGAAATGATCCACAACATGATCGGTCATCAGGAAGGGGTGAGTATCTTTTGTGGGATCGGCGAACGTTGCCGCGAGGGTGAGGAGTTGTATCG
>JBGTAR010000381.1:0-17389 GCA_041749815.1 Terrimicrobiaceae bacterium | reverse complement strand
TTTGGCCCTGACCAGCCGGTTGAGCTTCAGTTGATTGAGATCACTCCCGGGATGAAGGCCTTGGAGGGTGTGGTGATGGAACTGCATGATTGTGCTTTTCCGCTTTTGAAGTCCGTGTCCCTGACCGATGACCTTGCTGTGGGATTTGGTGGGGTGAATTGGGCGATTTTGGTTGGCAGTGTGCCCCGCAAGGAAGGCATGGAGCGCAAGGATCTCCTTGGCATCAACGGCAAGATTTTTGTGGCGCAGGGCAAGGCCATCGCAGAAAACGCGGCGTCTGACATCCGCACCTTGGTGGTTGGCAATCCCTGCAACACGAACTGCCTGATCGCAAAAAGCAATGCGCCGGATGTTCCTTCGGATCGATGGTTTGCCATGACGCGCCTTGATGAGAACCGTGCCAAGACCCAGCTCGCCTTAAAAGCCGGGGCCCATTGGAGTGACGTCACCAATCTCGCTATCTGGGGGAACCACTCCAGCACCATGTTCCCGGACTTTTTTAATGCCAAGATTGCTGGGAAAGCAGTGACCGACGTGATCACTGACCAGGCGTGGTTGGAGGGCGATTTCCTGAAAACCGTCCAACAGCGCGGAGCAGCGATCATCAAAGCCCGCGGATTGTCCTCCGCCAAAAGTGCTGCCCATGCTGCGGTGGAGACCATCCGCACAATCGTGACACCAACTCCGGAAGGTGATTGGAACAGTGTGGCTCTGCTGTCTGATGGGTCCTATGGGGTGGAGAAGGGGATTATCAGTTCCTTCCCAACCCGTTCAAATGGGAAGACCGTTGAGATTGTTCAGGGGGTACCCATTCACGCTTTTGCCCAAACAAAAATTGATGCTTCCGTGGCGGAGCTTGTTGAAGAACGTTCCATGGTTAGTGAGCTGCTTGGGTGACACGATTCTTACCGCTTGCCCTTTTGCACAAGCTGGAGCAGTGATTTAATTCATGAGATCCATTTTGTCTGCTCTGGTTGTGGTCATTGTTGCGTCAGGGCTGCCCGGGCTCCAAGCTCAGGAATCGTCTCCGACGCCTGTTCCCACACCAGCTCCAGTGGCAACTCCCGAGGCCGCTCCGGCCCCCACCCCCGTGCCCGCACCGCCCCCCTCCCGGCGGGAGATTGTGGACAGTTTGAGTGCTGAGGATGTGGATAAAGCCATTCAAGCCATTCAAAAATCCTTCCTGGATGGCGGTGTCGCTGGAGATGCCGGCCTTCGGCGTGCTGCGCTGGAGGGGCTTCTTGTTCGCCTGAACCCCGGGCTTCTTGTCTCGCAAAATGGAACCCAACAGGAGGGCCCGGGCGCGTTCCCCTACCTCTCGGAAATCCTCGATGCCCACATTGGATATGTGAGACCGGGAGTGCTCGATAAAACGGCACTGGACCAATTTGATGCGTCCTTAAAAAGTTTTGGCGAAAAAAATGTTGATGCTTTGATCCTTGATTTGCGTGGGGTGAAAGGGGCCTGCGACTTCGAAACAGCCGCAGACTTTGCACGGCGGTTGGCGCCCCGTGGCAAACTTTTGTTCACCCTGCAAAAACCCAGTGCCAAACAGGAACGGATTTTTACCTCCAACCAGGATCCGGTTTTTACTGGCTTGGTTGTGGTGCTCACCGACTCACGGACCTCAGGTGCAGCCGAGGCCCTTGCGGCCACGTTGCGGGTGAATACGGATGCCATGATTATTGGTGCTGACACGGCTGGTGCTGCGGTGGAACTCGAAAAGCTGGAGTTGGGCAAGGGGGTGACATTGCAGATCGCGGTTTCCCAAGTGCTGCTTCCCGAAGCCGGGACGCTTTTTCCGGGGGGGCTGAAGCCCGACATTGCAATTTCCTTGCCAGCCGCGGTCCAGGAACAAATCTTTCGGGAAAGTACCGAGAAGGGAGTCAGCCAGTTTGTTTTTGAAACAGAGCGCCGCCGCATGAATGAAGCCTCCCTGGTCGCAAACACCAATCCAGAGATTGAAAATGCCCAAACCAGTCTGCGCGGGCGGACCAGTCCTTTGCCCAAAGACACCATCCTTCAGCGTGCAGTGGACCTCGTCACCGCGATTCAATTTTACTCCAACAAACCCTCAACAAAGAAATAGGTTGTTTGTTCGGATGTGATTAAAAAGGGTGAGGCATAGAGGGATTGCCAGCACCGCAGGCGCGGGGCCAGTGTTCCTAGGAGGAGCAACCCCACCCATTCATAACCCCAGAGGGTTTATCCCAACTGGCGAATTTTTGCGGCAGCTTCTTCGTTGGTGATGAGAGCAGCGGCTTTGGCATGGCCGGCAATTTGCTCCGGAGATTTGGCGCCAGGGATGGCCACGGTGATGCCGGGGAGCAGCAGCGTCCAACCGAGAGCCACTGCCACGGGCTCGGTGTCCAATTCCCTGGCCAAGGCACGGATCTGTTCCGCCAGCCTGAGGTTTTGCTCAAGATTTTCCCGGAAGTGTGGGCGTTGATGCCGGTAATCATCCTCCGGGGGAAGTTTGGTGGTTTCGTATTTCCCGCTGAGGACCCCTTTGCCGATGGGGGAGTAGGCCATGATGCCCACACCATGCTCCAAACAGAATTGCCGGCGTCCGTCATCAATTGAGCGGTCTGCCAAACTGCAAGGCAGTTGATTGCAGACGATCTGACCACAGCGCAAGGCGGCCGCAAGCAGATCATTTGAAAAGTTGCTGACCCCAAAGTGCAAGATCTTCCCGGCATCCTTCAGGCTTGCCACGGCGGCCATCGTTTCTTCAATGGGGGTTTTTGCGTCCGGCCAATGCGCAAGCAACACGTCAATCCTGGCAACACCCAGACGAAGGAGGGCCGCATCCACCCGCTCCAGCAAATGCTCGCGGCTCAAATCGCAGGTTCGTCCATCCTTCCGCCCGGTCTCAAAGAGGGGCCCGGTTTTGGTTACAATCGTCAACTCCTCTCCACAGCCCAACTCCCGAATTGCCTGCCCGAGATGGGTTTCTGCAAGGCCTCGTCCATAACCTTCGGCCGTGTCAATCAGGGAAATCCCCTGCTCCAAGGCAGCAGCAACCATCCGCGTCGCCGCTTGGGCGCTTTCTGGGGGGTCAGAGAGCTCGCCATATCGACATCCCGGCCAGGACATCGTTCCAAGTCCCACCGCGGAGACATAGGGGCCTTCCGAACCAAGCTGACGGATAATCATCCCCCCAGCAAAGCGGTTTTGCACGGGGAGAAAAGCCCAAAGAATAAGTTGTCTTCCGAATCATCTGGGTTAATTTTATATCCTATGAATCTTCCTCTTGCTCTCAGCATGCCGGGCTGGCCGGAATCACTTTTTATTCTGGTTCTTGTTTTGCTTCTTTTTGGGGCAAAAAAACTCCCGGAATTGGCGCGCGGGTTGGGTCAGAGCCTCAATGAGTTCAAAAAAGCTCGTGACGAGTTTGAAGCTGAAATCCACAAATCCGCCGCTGAAGTCGAAGTGAAGGCTGCTCCCGACAAGCAGGAGCACAAGGTCTCCTGATTCCTGCTCCTTTGGGAATGCTCAGGCGTCTCACGGCCTGCCTCATTTTTTGTGCTGCGGGACTGGCTTTTGGAGCAGAGCCGCAACCCGTCGTTGTCGCCTCCTACAATGTCTTGAATTATCTCAAGATGGACCGTCGTGTGGACGGTGCCTCCGTCCAGGATGCCCCCAAGCCGGAGAATGAAATTGCAGCTGTCATTCAAATCATCAAAGCAACCTCCCCCGATGTGCTTGGGTTGGTTGAGGTGGGTGATGAGTCTATGCTGGCCGATCTTCAAAGCCGACTCAAAGCGGTTGGCTTGGATTATCCCCACTCCGAGTGGGTGAAAGGCGCTGACGAATACCGTCACCTCAGCCTGTTGAGCAAATTCCCCATCACCTCCCGGGACTCGCTCGATGATGTGTCTTTTGAGTTGGATGGGAAACTGCATCGCATCAACCGCGGAATCCTTGATGTCACGGTGCAGGTTAACCCTGATTACAAACTCCGGCTTGTGGGAGCTCACCTCAAATCCCAACGCGAGGTGCCAGAGTTCGATCAAGCCCAGTTCCGTGCCAAAGAAGCATGGCACCTTCGGCAACACATCAACCAAATCCTCGAAAAATCCCCTGACACAAATCTCCTGCTTTTTGGAGATATGAATGACACCAAAAACGAATATCCGGTCCGGGAATTGATTGGCACGAAAGGGACTCCCAATTATCTGATGGATCTCTGGCTAACCGACAGTCGCAAAGAGCGGTGGACCCACTATTGGAAAACAGCCGACATTTATTCGCGCATTGATTACCTGATGGTCAGTCCCGCGATGGCCAAAGAAGTGGATTTGCCAAAATCGGGAATCAACGATCTTCCCATCTGGAATGACGCAAGCGATCACCGCCTGATTCACGCAGCAATCAACCCCGTGGACCTATGAATCACCGCGTGTGTGCCGTGGTGGCTTTGTTTCTGGTCCTAGGGACCGGATCCCTGCTGGCAAATGCCACCTCGGACTGGGCGGCCATTCTTGCGTTGGATTCCGGGCCCAAACGCAAACCCTCCTCACAGGAAGAAGCGGTGCTTCTTGCTAGAAATCACCTTCTTTTCCAACGCAAAGCCCTCGAATCATTTTTAAAAACCTATCCCCGGGATGCCAAGGCCCCCGCTGCCCAAATTCGATTGGCCGGGGTTCTGGCCACCGAGGGCAATATGGACGGAAATCCGCGTCAAGTTCGGGATGCCCTCAAAATTCTTGTCGGGGTGGAGTCCAATCCCCTTGCGGCGGATCAGGTGCGTGCGGATGCCGGTTTCCGAAAGGCTTCCATTGTGATGCAGAGTGCCCCGGCTTCCACGCCCCAGGGGATAAAGACCATTGTTGCCTCCGCGCGGCAGTTTGCGGCGGCCTATCCCACAGATCTCCGGGCGGCACGGCTTTTTGTCGAGGCGGCCACCGTTTGTGACAGCGACCCCTCGCTCAAGCGTGGATTGCTTGAGGAAGCAAAACGGATGACCACGGAAGACACTCTCCAGCGCAGAATCACGGACGATCTTTTGCGGTTGGACCTTTTGGGGAAACCTTTCGAGCTGTCAATCCCCGCTCTTTCTGGAGAACCCATCAATTTGGCTGCCCACCGTGGGGCAGTTGTTCTTTTGATCTTTTGGTCATCGGAGGCTCCCCAAAGCCTTCTCTGGTTGCGTGACTTCAGAGCCCAATGGGAAAAACTCGGAGAGGCCGCACCCCGGGTGGTGACAATCAATTTGGACTCATCCCGGCGCGAGGCCGAGGAACGCATGAAATCGTTCCCTTCCACATGGCTGGTTGGGTATGAGCCCGGAGGGTGGCAAAGCCCGACAGCCCGTCGCCTCGGAATCAACGCCCTCCCAACCATCTGGGTCATTGATGCCCAGGGGACACTTCAGTCCCTGAATGCCAAAACCGATTGGACGAAGTGGGTTTCGTCTGGTCTTCTAAATTAACACACAACCATCACACGCTTAAAATTATGTCGATCACAGCAAAAGGACTGGAAGGAATTGTCGCCAACTCAACCCGCCTCAGCGATGTCCTCGGACAGGAGGGCATTCTTATCTATGGCGGGTATGACATCATCGAACTCGCTGGCAAGGCCAGTTATGAGGAGGTCGTCTATCTTCTATGGCACGGCCACCTTCCCAGCAAAACCCAGCTCAACGAACTCCAACGCCGACTCAGGCACGAGCGGGATCTGCCAGAGGATATCCTGGATTTTCTTCGCAATATCCCTCGCAAGGCCAGCCCCATGGATGTCCTGCGCACGGCGATCTCCATGCTGGGTCTCTACGATGACGAGGCGGATATTGAGGGGGAAGCCGAGAGCGCCAACCAACGGCGCGCGATCAGCATCACGGCAAAAATTGGGGTCATTGCCGCTTATTTTCACCGGGCTCGTCAGGGCCTTGATTTTCCCCCTGTCCGCAAAGACATCGGGGAGGCGGCTCACTTTTTATATCTCCTCACAGGAGAGACCCCAAGTGCGGAAGCCGAACGTACGCTGGATGTCGCCTTTGTTCTCCATGCGGATCATGGGATGAATGCCAGCACGTTCACAGCGCGAGTGGTCGTGGCCACACTCACCGATATTTACTCCGCCGTCACCGCGGCCATTGGAGCCCTCAAAGGCCCGCTCCACGGCGGCGCCAACGAGGGGGTGATCCACATGCTCCAGGAGATCGGTGATGAAGAATCCGTTGATGCCTGGGTCACGGAGCAACTTGCCCAAAAACAAAAAATCATGGGAATCGGGCATCGGGTTTACAAGGTGCTTGACCCGCGTGCCCCGCATCTTCGGGCGATGGCCGTCGAGCTGTCTGAAAAACTTGGGGAACCCAAATGGATTCGGATGAGCGAGAAGATTGCCGCCATCATGAAAGATCGCAAGGGGCTCAATGCCAACGTCGATTTTTATTCGGCCACAGTGTATTATTCTCTGGGAATCCCAACAGACATGTTCACGCCCATCTTTGCGATTGCCCGCACGAGTGGCTGGACGGCCCATATCCTTGAACAACTTGCAGACAACCGTCTCTACCGCCCCCTCAGCGAATATGTCGGGCCGGAAGTCGGGAAAAAATTTGTCCCGATTGAGGATCGCTAATCGTTGCCTGTTTTCATTCTTTTGCCCACTCATCGCTTCTCCTAAAGGGAGTCCTTCCTCGCCCACCCTATGAAAATCATTCGTCGTAAAAGCAAAACGCACTTCAAAGATCTGTTTATGGATCTCGATAGAAGCCCTGTCACGACCCCCCAACTGGAGAAAACAGTCTCTGCCATTCTGAAGGACATTTCCAAGAATGGGGATCGGGCTCTCTTGCGGCTCACCAAAAAATTTGGAGGCCCGGCCCTGACCCGGGAACAAATTTATGTCACACCGGCAGAAATTGCAGCGGCCCGTCATTCCCTGGATAAGCCGGTGATCTCGGCGATCCTTGCCGCCAAAAAAAATGTCCTGGCCTTTGCCAAAAAAAGCCTTCGAAAAAGTTGGTTTCACAAAAATGCGCAGGGGGCCATCGTGGGGGAGCGTTTTGATGCCTTTGACCGGGTCGGGATTTATATACCTGGTGGCACGGCACCGTTGGTGTCCACGGCCGTGATGACCTGCACCCTGGCGCTGGCTGCCGGAGTCCGGGAAGTCGTCGCCGTCACGCCCGCCGGGCCGGAAGGTGTCATCCATCCGGCCTTGTTAACCGCTCTCTCCGAATGTGGTGCCACCGAGGTTTATCGTGCTGGTGGAGCCCAGGGCATTGCGGCTTTGGCCTTCGGTACGGAATCGATCCGACCGGTGCGAAAAATCTTTGGTCCCGGCAATGCCTACGTCGTGGAAGCCAAGCGTCAGGTTTTTGGCAAGGTGGCGATTGACCTTCTCCCCGGCCCCAGCGAGGTGCTTGTGATTGCCGATGCGGGTGCCAATCCGGATTGGGTCGCTGCGGATTTGCTCGCTCAATGCGAACATGGACATGGGAGCATCGGGGTCCTGCTCACCGACTCCTCCAAGCTCCTCACCGCCGTGGAAAAATCCATCACCCGTCAGGTCAAACAATCCCAACGTCCGAAAGAGCTTCAGCTGGCTTTGGAAAATACCCGGCTTGTGGAAGTGGCGGATATGGATGAGGCCATCCAGCTCGCCAACGCTTTTGCTTCGGAACATGTCTCCATCGCGACGTCCCGCCCCGGGGAAATTTCCCTTGGCCTCACCACCTCCGGTGCCATTTTTCTGGGTGGAATTTCGCCTGTGGTCGCCGGGGATTTTCTGGCTGGCCCCAGTCATGAACTTCCCACCGGCGGAGCCGGAAAATCCTTCGCAGGACTCACCGCGGATCAGTTTCAGCGTCGCACGAGCATTTTGATGTTTGATGAGTCTTCCCTCCGGGCCTCCCTGCCTCACTTGGAAACATTTGGAGCCATCGAGGGCCTCGATGCACATGCCCGCTCTGCTTCCATTCGACTGAAAAAGAATTAATCCTGCCTTTGCGGGAATCCCGAATTCGTGTAAAACACACCGATGTCCATTCAACTCGATCATTTGGATCCCTCCGCTATCTCCGCGCGTCTCGCGGCGATGGGGAGGTATCTTTGACCTGCCGAAACTAGAAACCGAACTCGCCGAACTCGAATCCCGGATGTCCCTTCCGGGCTTCTGGGATTCCAAGGAATCCTCCAATCGCGATGTCGAACGCGTCTCCCAAATCCGAAACAAAATCGGACCGTACAAGTCGCTGAGCCAACGAGGAGAAGACCTGTCTTTGCTGATTGAGTTGGCAAAGGAGGACGGTAATCCTGAGGCCGCCAATGACGTCATTGCCGAAAATGACTCACTCCTTCGAGACCTCGACAAATTCGAAATCCAACAATTTTTGGATGGTCCCTTGGACAACAATCCTGCGTTTTTGACAATTCACGCCGGGGCAGGTGGCACGGAATCCTGCGATTGGGCCGACATGCTTCTTCGCATGTATAACCGCTGGATGGAACGCGGGGGCTACAAGGCCGAGGTGCTTGATGCCCAGGAAGGCGATCAGGCCGGGATAAAATCCGTGACCCTTCGCGTCAGCGGCGAGTATCCCTACGGCTACCTGCGCAATGAGCAGGGCGTCCACCGGTTGGTGCGCATTTCCCCCTTCGATGCGAACAAACGCCGTCATACCTCTTTTGCCAGCGTGGACATCGTGCCTGAGGTGGAAGATGCCCCCATTGAGATCAATGAGGTTGACCTCAAAACCGACCGCTTCCGCGCCGGTGGCAAAGGGGGACAAAACGTCAACAAAGTGGAGACCGCCGTCCGCATCACTCACATGCCCACGGGAATCGTTGTGGCCTGCCAGGCTGAGCGGAGTCAGGGTCGCAACCGTGAACTCGCCATGAAAATGCTCAAGGCGAAACTCTACCAATTAGAGGCCGACAAAAAACGTGCCGAAGCGGACCGCCAATACGGCGAAAAAGGCGACATCGCTTGGGGAAACCAAATCCGCTCCTACGTCTTCCAACCCTACCAAATGGTGAAAGACCTCCGAACCGGCGTGCAAACCAGCGATATCCAAGGCGTCATGGATGGTGAAATCGACGAATTCATCCAAGGCAAACTCCGTGGCCTCACCTACAAAAAAGGGGCCAATGACGAGATGGATGAGGAGTAGCCCTTCCTAAGCCTGATCTAACAAAGCGCCCAACTCGAGTCTTTCGATCCAATCAAGGAAGGGCAGGGAACCGTCTGCAATGCCTGCAACGGTTGCTGCGAGGATGTCCTCATCCACGGGATCATCGGGCATCAAGCCATGAACTTCCCTGGCGAAGTCTTCGATGATGGAGATCGGAATCTCTGCAGCAACCTCGGGGTCGGCGAGTTGTTCATGGATTTTTGCAGCCTCGGCACGACGCTCGGTTCTTTGGAGAAAATCCTGCATCGCAATCTGCGACTCAGGTGTTTTGTCAGGGTGGGCCTCCAGGAGCCAACCCAAAAAATCCTCTTTTCCCGTGTTGATCTCATTGATGGCAAACTCGAGCTGGGATGGGAAAACCCGGCTGCCCGGACCCATCCGAAAAAGATCCCTGGCAAAGTCTTCCACCAAATCTTTGGGAACCTCCGCCATTTCGCGAAGCAGTGCCGCATCCGGACTCGATTGAAACGGGCGGACGGAGTTGAGGCCCATAATTAAAGGGGAAGGTGACTCCAGCTGGAGAGAGGGGGATTGCTTTGTTTCATGGGGAGTGACCAACGCTGTCGGTGTCTTTCTGACTCATATTGGGATTGAAGCCAATAAGAATCTGCTGGGATTATAACCCATTCGGACCGCTGTCGGTGGGTTTTTCCGGCAGAATATCCTCGGCACTCACGTGGCCAATCACCCGCCCGTCATCATTGGTATTGTCATGATGCTCACGAAGCCTCGCAAACATTTTGATAAGATCAAGGGTTCCGCCAATGGAAAACCAAAACGTTGAGACAATCCCGACAAATCCTGCAATGCAGATGGCTGTGACATAAAACATGACGGGCCACCAGTGGTCGGGCCAGGGGGCAATGAGATTCCAAATGACAATGAGGAGGAAGGACCCGAATCCATAGCCCAAGGTCCAGATGATCACTGACCAGGATAGGATCTTGTCGCCTCTGGTAAAATTTTCGTCGATTCCGCTGAGTGCCTTAAAAATCGCAGATATCCCGCGTTTGCGTGCGGCAACCATGGGGGGCAGATCGATCATGTCATTCTGACGGGCATAAGCCCCTCGATGAAGCATGCGGTCCATGTTGAATTTCTCGCGGCATGTCAGAAATGAGACCAGGACATAGGCAAGGATCGCGATGATCATCGCGAGGAAGTTCACTTCCTGGCCATTCATAAAAAAGCTGTCTGGTGTGACTCGCCAGAGAATGGTTGGTTCCATCGGTCCGGAGATCGTTTCAACAATAGTGGTGAAAACTGTGAGTGCCTTTGGAAAGCTGGCAAGGGCGGGATAAATGAAGCCCACCCATGTGTTGGTCAGCACAAATCCGCCCACTGCAATGAGGGCCCCCAAGGTGAGTGAAACCCATGCGCCAGCGGCTGTTCCTCGAGGCCAGTAAAGACCAAGCGTGATGACGGCTCCCGCCCCGGCCCAGATCGCCCCGGTGATTGCAAAAAACATCAAGATGTAAGTCGCCTGCCCGAAGAAGAAGCTGAAAAAGAATCCGTAGAGGGCGACGAGTGCAATGGCCACCCGCAACCAGAAAAGCTGTTCCCGAGGGGTGAATGGTTTTTTGCGCAATGGCAGCACAATGTCCTGAACAAGAATGCTTCCCCAGGAGTGCAGATAGGTCGAATCCGTGCTGATCATCAGGAAGATCATCAGCGCACAGAAAAGGCCAAGGACACCAACGGGCAGGATATCCCGCAATGCCATGGGGACCTGCATCTGGGTTTGGATCGTCTCGACGGTCTGGAATGTTGCGGGATCGGCTTCCTTGAGGCTGATCAAGGCCGCCTGCAGGTCTGCTTCGCTGACGCGACCATCCTTCGCTTTGGGCGCATAGGCGGGTGCCACGTCTGTCATTGCCGTGAGCTGCAGGTCATGTGTGGTTTCTGCCGCGCGGTCCGTGAACGTTGCGCTGTTGAAATAGGTGAAGGCGACAGCTGCGGTGATGATGATCATCATCGACGAAAACCCTCCGCGCCATGTGCCGAGAATGCGCGCCATTTTTTGCTCATGAGCATTGACGGCTGCCGCATTGTAGCCTTGGGCTCCAAGCCAAGCCAGACCGCCGGCGCCGTAGACACTTCCGAAGATCCCGACAAAAACATAAAAGAGGTTGAAATCGCGCAGGGCGCCTGTGTCAAACGGGTTGAGCATCGACTGCCCGGCCGGGCGGGCACTGAGGGCTGGTGCAATCTCGTTCCACCACGAAAACTGAGAGAGCAGCGAGAAAACCACAATCAGGTAGATCGGATAACTCAGCATTCCCATCACACAGTCGGTCGTCATCACGGTGAGTTGACCACCCATCATGGCTAGAAGGGCTCCGATCGTCAGAAAAATTGCCATGATCACCGCAAAGGTGGGCCATTGCATGCCGAGAAACTCGAGTTGCGCGGGCAGCCCACAGAAATAGACGATGAAGCGGGAGCCGACAGCCGGAAACAGTCCATAGTTGACGATTCCAGAAAGCGCTGACAGGCAACCCGCGTAGATTCGGAAATTCCGGCTGTAGCGGATTTCAAACATCTGCCCCATCGTCAAGGCGCGCGTCTCGCGGAAACGATAGATACAGAAACCGGTGAGTGTCATGGCCAGCCCAATCGGCGTGGCGATCTGCTGCCAAAATCCCACAGCAAAACCAGATTTGTAATACATCTCCCAGACAGCGACAACCGAGATCAACCCCATCGCGGCCTCGCCTGAAGAAACCGAGACGACGTAACGACCGGCGACCCGCCCGGCTGCTAGAAAATCCGCAACCCCCCTGACAAATCGCTGCGTATAAAGTCCGATCCAGCCAACAAGGGCCAGCATAAGAGCAACGATGAGCCAATCCAGGAAATGCATGTTTTATTTGGGCTGCAATGGATGCAGGAAGGGAACAGTTTTTCAGCCTTTTCCTACTTGGCAATGGGTAAAGTTGAAGCACTCCATTTCCTGCCTTTCAACTGCCATGATGCGCCTGCCATGATGCGCCTTGCTTCGGCAGGGCGGGTGCCCTACAATCCTACTATGCATCCCGTAGTGAACACGGAGGAATTTATTGGAAAAACCGTGGGGCGTAGAACAAGGCCTAATCCTTTGCTTGTATTCGCTAGCGAACAAGAAGCCAGTCGTGAATGGAGCGATGCCGGTTTTTTCCCTCGTATTCGCAAAGGGGTTTATCGTTTTCATTCCCATGAGGAGGCAGACCAGTGGTTGATGGACCATTTGACCCGGAAACCGGAGAACTGATTCCCCGTGACCCCACGTTGAAGGACTTGGTGCAATTGTGCCGGGAATTCCACGAGCGGGGGGTGTCATTTCTCGTAATTGGAGGATTTGCAGTCCGTTTAAATGGCCTAAATCGAAATACCGGTGACGTGGGCATTCTCATGGATGCCTCCCTTGAAAACGAGGCACGTGTTTTCGAGGCCCTGGCCACGCTTCCCGACCAATGTGTTCTCCAACTTGATCCCGGCGATGTCGCCCGATTTACCGTGGTCCGGGTGGCGGACGAAATCCTTGTGGACCTCATGTCCAGCGCCTCGGGCATCGACTATGAAGAGGCTTCCAAGAGCATGATTATCCGCGAGATCGAGGGAGTGAAAATCCCCTTCGCCAGCCCCGAATTGCTTTACCGCATGAAAAAACGCGCCGGACGTGAGAAAGACCGCGGCGACATCTATTTTCTCGAGCAACTTTTTGCCGCACAAGGCAAACTGCCACCCACGGAGTTGTAGTTTCATCAATGAAATATTGGCTCTTCATTTTTGTGCTCCTGAGCATCACGCCATTGTCCATGTCCTCCGAAATCGCCCTTTCCCCCAGCAACCGATATCTCCTCTGGCATAGCACCAACCCTGACTTTTCGGCACGGTTTGAACGCACATGGAAACAGGAAACGGTTGCATGCAAGGATCGGGATCTTCTGATTGTGCGGATCGAAGGCGATCCGGACCGTGAGACCTATAAAATCTCCCAAGACGCCACCATGATTCTGTTGATTGGCAAAGACGGTGGCGTGAAAGCTCGATGGTCCCAGGAGGTCAAACCGGCAGAGGTTTACGCCTTGATCGATGCCATGCCCATGCGGCGGCAGGAAATCCAAGAGCGTAAAAAACCTTAAAACCGAAAAGTCTCTTTGCCGCCCCTGGAGGGTTTATGAGTTCCTGCTGACGGCTATCACGCCCCGGGATCTTCGACAAGGCACGGTCGTTATTTGGCGGGTTTCAATGGGAGGGCTGCGGACCGGCCATTGACTCCATCAAGAGAGGTCAAACCGCGCAGGTGGAAAAAGCAAAACCCGCCAGGAGCTTGGAAGTCCTTTCAACAAAAATGCCTTGTCATGCTTCGGTTCAGTGGATATCCCACAACCACATGAGCAAACCTGGCAGCAGTTTGGCTTCCACAACCCCCGCGTTCATTTCAACCGGGAATCTCCCGACTCCTGAACGCGTCCAAAGTTTGCTGGAGGAAGCGCACACTCTTTTTGCTTCCAACACCGATGGTGAGAATTCCCAGGTTTATCCTGAGCTCTCCCGTGTTCCCGCCGATCTCTTCGGAATCGCCGTCGTGGGAGCCAGTGGAAATATCTATGAGGTCGGGGACTGCCAATACGAGTTTTCGATCATGAGCGTTTCGAAGCCCTTTGTTTTTGCCTTGGTTGCAGAAATCATCGGCGTCGAAGAGGCCCGTGCAAAAATTGGGGTCAACGCCACCGGCTACGCTTTTAACTCGCTCACGGGCATCGAACGAAACCCCAAGGGGCTCACAAATCCCATGGTCAACTCCGGAGCCATTGCGACCACCAGCCTTGTGCCCGGCGATACTCATGAGGAGAAATGGAAATTTCTCCATGATGGCCTTTCCCGCTTCGCCGGTCGATCGCTCCCCATGAATGACGAAGTGTTGGAGTCGGCCTCGGCAACCAACTTTCGAAATCAAGGCATTGCGAGGATGTTGCAGAGCTTGGAAGCGATATACCATGACCCTGCGGCTTCGGTGGACCTTTACACAAGGCAATGTTCGTTGAATGTGAGCGCCAGGGATTTGGCCGTGATGGCCTCGACATTGGCGGATGGAGGAGTGAATCCCATCACCAAGGAACGCGTCGTGGACGCAGGCGTCTGTCACTACGCCCTTGCTGTCATGGCGACCGCCGGACTTTATGACACTTCCGGTGACTGGCTCTACGACATTGGATTGCCCGGCAAGAGCGGCATCGGTGGGGGCATCCTGGCTGTTTCGCCGGGCAAAGGCGGCCTGGGCACTTTCGGCCCACGCCTGGACAAAGCCGGCAACAGTGTGAAAGGCCAGCTCGCCGCCAAATTTTTGTCCCAACAACTGGGCATGGACCTTTTTGTTTCCAAGCCCCAGATCTGACCCACACGGCAAATCTCCTATGACCACAAAAGCCGTTTCGAATCCCACTTCCGACATCGAGGAAAATGCTTCCTGGCTCCCGATGATTGTGATCGCCATGGGTCAGATGTTGATGTCGTTCAATGTTGCTGCCCTGCCGGTTTCCATGAGCGGCATGGTCAACAGCTTTAACACTCCGCCCACGACCGTCGGCACGGCGATTGTGATGTACTCGCTGGGCGTCTCCGGTTTTGTCATGCTGGGCGGCAAGCTTGGCCAGCGGTTTGGCTCGAAGATCTTTTTTCAAGTGGCGGTGGCACTCTTTCTTCTAGCGATGATAACAATGGTGCTCAGTCCGACAGCCGGTGTGATGCTGGCGGGACAGGCCCTCGCGGGATTTGCCGGGGCCTCGCTGGTGCCTTCGCTCGTTGCATTAATCGCCAATCACTACAAGGGCGCTCAACAGGCAAAGGCGGTGGGCTGGTTGGGCTCGGCGCGTGCCATCGCGGGGGTGCTGGCCTTTGTGATTGTCGGCTACGTCGCCATGATCAATTGGCGCCTGGCTTTCGGGCTCCTTATTGTTCACGCATCTGTCCTCCTGCTTCTAAGTTTCAAGCTCAAGCCGTCCGTTCCGAATCCCGCGATCAAGATCGATGTCTTTGGCGTGATTTTGTCAGCCGTGGCCGTGATCCTTATCAGCTTCGGATTTAACAATCTTCGGAATTGGGGCCTCACACTGGCACTTCCTCCCGCGCCCTTCAACCTCTTTGGCGTGTCGCCCGCGCCGCTCATGATCGGGCTCGGCCTTGTGATCTTCATGGCCTTTTTCCTGTGGAGCCACAAGCAGGCAGCCAAGGGAAAAACCCCGTTGCTGGCACTTCAGGTGGTGGACTCACCCAAAGAATGGGCGGCCGTTTTAACGCTCTTCCTCATCGTTGCGACAGAGGCCGCAATCAACTTCACCGTTCCCCTGTATATCCAGATCATCCAGGGTCGCACGAGTGCGGCGACGTCGGTTGCGATGATGCCATTTATGCTCACGGTGTTCTTCACCGCGATCCTGATCGTTCGCCTCTATGGAAAGTATCCTCCGCGCACGATCTCACGCGGGGCTTTCGGCCTGGTCGGCGCCGGAGCGCTTTGGCTGGCCTTCGTTGTCAGCAACGATTGGAGCGTCTTCCCCGTCATCATCGGGTTGATCACGGTCGGTCTTGGCCAGGGGGCGCTTGTGACGCTGCTCTTTAACGTGTTGGTGACCGCTTCACCCAAGGAACTGGCGGGTGACGTGGGATCTCTGCGCGGCGTGACCCAAAATCTTGCCGCCGCCGTCGGCACTGCGCTCATGGGCACGCTGGTGGTCGGTGTTCTGAGCGCAGGTGTGATGAGCCGCGTCGCGGACAACCCTCTGATCTCGGCTGAGATGAAGGCCGAGGTCGGCCTCGACACTATCAATTTCCTCAACAACGACCGGCTGAAGGAGCGCCTCGAGTCCACCACAGCCGCACCCGAGCAGATCGCCGAGGCCGTGCGCATCAACTCAGATGCCCGTCTGCAGGCGCTCAAGATTGGTTTCTTTATTCTCGCCTGCGTGGCGTTGTTTGCCATGGTTCCTTGTGGGTGGTTGCCGGACTACCGCCCCCACGAAATTCCGTCGGCACCGGGAGAACCTGCCAAGACCTGATTTTCTCTTATTGATGAGCATTAAAAATCATGGAGTAAGCCTGGTAGCCGTGGCCTGCTTGGCGCTGCTGATTTTTCGCACCGAAGCGGCGGAGAGGGAGGGGAAAGAGGCTTCCACGCCGGAAGCCACGCCTGCCCAAGTCGCAGCACCCACGATTCAGGAAATCGAATCTTCGAATCTTGATTCCGACCTTTCCCCGGGTGAGGCCACCACGGTTGCTCCGGCAGAGTTGGACGAAATCTACGCACCCAACCAGAGTGGTTATCTCGAATCCTTTGGAGTTCAATCGCCGCTGCGATTTCTCGTTGATCCCTTGGAGGATTTGTATCAAAAAACCGGCCTCCGAATTGGCGTCGCGCACACGATGCTTTTTCTCCAGCCACTGGGGGGGCAGAGTTCCCGCTACGGAGCCGGTGGCGATCTCGATCTGATTTCCTCATGGACACTCATTGGCCGCGGAACAGAGGACACTGGGCGCTTCGTTTTCACCGGCGAGTATCGCTATCAAATTGGAGACCAACCGCCATCCCTGGTGGGTGGGCAGGTCGGAACGCTTGTTGCCCCCACCGGCACTTTCAATGACCGGGGATGGGTCATTCGCGACGCTTACTGGATCCAACGTCTCTTTGGTGGAAAATTGCGTATCTTGCTCGGAAGGGCGGATATTTCGGACTACATGGGCTCCCATTGGCTCCAAAACGTCAACAACTCGTTTATCAACCGCAACTTCTCGGCCAATGCACCAGTCCCATTTCCCGGCCATGGACCGATGCTGGGATTTTCAGTCCGGCCCATCAAAGAGTTTTATCTCACGGCCGGCGCCGTCAATGCTTACAGCGACACAACCTTGCCTGAAATTAGTTCGCTCTTTGAGGAATGGGATTTGTTCACCATGGCGGAAATCGGGTACACCCCGACTTTTCAAGGCCTCGGCGAAGGACGCTACGCTTTTACCATGTGGCATATGGACGCCCGCAGCCGGGATAATTTGCCGTCCGATTATGGAATGAGCTTTATCGCCGATCAGAATCTCACGAAAAATTTGCAGGTCTTTGCGCGGTATTCCTACTCGGATGGGCGCTTGGTCAACATCAAAAACAGTGCCCAACTGGGGTTTGGCTACAGCGGACTCTTTGGACGCACGAACGACCTGACGGGTACCGCTTTTGCTCTGTCATTTCCCCAGCGAACCTCCACCCGG
>JBGTAR010000380.1:0-6536 GCA_041749815.1 Terrimicrobiaceae bacterium | reverse complement strand
CCTTATTGATATCCACTGCCAGAGTGAGTTGATAAGGAATGAGCCCAAAAAACAGGGTAACGGTTGCCATGAAATGGCGAGCAGTAGAATGATTCATATGGTTAGTTAAAAAGATGTGACGGAGTTCTTGTAATCAAATATTTGATTCCGTGCAATGAATTTTTGGCTAAATTTTGTCGGCCCTATGGAAGACACCAGTTCGTGAACCGTCAGAGGAATGCAATTACAGAATCATCCCCTGATGAATTTTCGTTCGTATGTTGTTCGCGCAGAGCGCGATCAGGCTCCGCTCCTCAGAGATCTCATGTGCCCGCTTTCCGTATCACCGACGGCGGCGAAATGTTTGCCCCAGCATCCATTATTGGTCCATCGGGTTTCCTGCGAAAATGAGCCTCAGCGGGATTGACGAATAAAACATTCAAATCCGGGATCACTTCGCAGTCTTTGCCCATAAAACGATCCTCCACTTTGCGGGTGAAAATATTGTTTTCAATGACGCCAGAAATGTTCTGCAACTGATTGTCGGCAATGGACAGAATGCGAAGTTCTTGCAGACTGGCGATTTCAACGGGCAGGGCGGTGAGGGTGCCGATGGCCTCCGGAAGTTCCGTGATGCCGCCTTCCTGAAGGTAAAGCCCCACAATGCGTCCACCCTTTACCACCGAGACGCCCTCGGCTGTTTTCTTTCTCAGGCCGTTACCATCAAAAAAAAACCGGGAACCTCACGGCTCCCGGTTTTTGTGAAAGTTACCCGGACTAATTCAAGCTTTGGCGGCGACGGGATCTGGCTCTCCAGATAGCCAGACCTCCCATAACGGCGCAGATGGACCACAAGCCCGAGGGTTCAGGAACAACCGAATACTCGAGCTGGATCACGTTGGTTCCGTAGATGATCGATGCTCATCTCCTTGCCATTAAGAAGCTCCTGGAACGGGATAGTCTTCCACCCGGTCCCGCCGTTCGGTGGGTCCAAGTGGTGGGGTCAGCGGAATGGCCTTTGCGCCCTCCTCGAAGCAGCCGATGTCGGGCTGTTTATCGCGGGCAAAACCGGTGAGATCGGTGGCGGAGGAAGCGTTCGGTTTGGCCCGGCCCACAGCTTGGCTCCCTGATTTCAGCCGGAAATCCTTTTCAGCAAAGTTTACGAAGAGATCTGTGAAAGCTTCCGACGATGGCAGAAAGAGCGAGTCAGGATAGCTATCATAACTGGTGAAATTCTGTCTCGGCTTGCGGCTTAACACCCAGGAGAGAATGTTGTTTGAAGCCTTCAAAGTGGGAAGATCCTCGCCGTCCATGACCGTGATGCCGGTGCAGATATTGTTCTCGATCGTGACACCCGACAGGTCTTGCCCCTCGCCCGAAAAGAGTTGGATATCCCCGTGGGGCAAGGTGTTATGGCGGACTACGATGTTTTCCCCGAGGGCGCTAAGCACCAAATGCCTGGTGAGCGAATCGAAAGCCAGATTGTTCTCCAGAAGGATATTGCGATAGACCTCGCCATTCTTCCCGGGATAAAGAAAAATCGAGGCTGTCGATCCAAAGTTGTGGATCACATTGTTGCGCGCGGTGAGGTCGGAGCTTCTGAGCGAAAGGCCCGAACCATGGGTAAGGTCGCTGGGAATGACTTTGGTCAGGGATTCGATGCCGTCACCTCCATCAACCGGGCGGACGGTTTTGCCCAGTGCAAAGAGGATCTTGACGGTGTTCTCGGGTGACACCTCGATTTTGTCCTCGGAAACCGTATAAACCGTCCCTTTGGCCCCGGTTTCATCTTGGACGACTTCATCGCCCTTTTTAAACGTACCTTTCATTTCCCCGTGGAGAAACAGCCGTACGATTCGGGGGACTTGGTGGTGGATGTAATTGCCCTCGAGGAGGATGTTGCTGCCTTCGCCGATCTTGAGGGCGCTTGAGGCAATGTTGTGGACGTGGCAATTCCGGATCGTCAGGTTTTGCCCTTGCAAAGAAAGGCCCGCACTGACTTGGGAAACTTCACAGTCCTCGATCGTGAGATCGTCTGCGTTACCACCGAAGCCATTCGGCAACCCGGACTCGTCATCCTCGGCAAAGATTTTGCATTTGGAAAAACTGATTTTGGCCGAGTTGTCCAAAAAAACCGCTGCTCGGGGGTGGGGAGGCTTGGATCGGATCGTGATGCCTTCGAAGTGCAGCCAGGCGCTTTTGTTGCCATAGATTTGGAGGAAATCGAAAACCGGTGGCTGAGTGGAATCTGCCGCCTCCAGCTTCAGCCAATCGGTCCTTGCAGGAGTCTCGCGTTGAAAAGCGGCGACTGTCTGGTCGTTCGGAGCCGCACCTTCGATATAGCTGCCGTATTCTCCCGGGGCGATGCGCACCACGTTTCCGCCTCCGCCTCCGGGTTTTGCCGCCAAGGCAGTTTGCATTTGTTCCAGAGTCGCCCAAGGCTTGGTCTGGCTCCCGTCGGGGTTCGCTGCGTTGCTTTTCTGGTCCAGGTAAAATGTCTCGGCCTGAAGAGCCGGCATCAGCAAGAGGGCGAGTAACGTTGGAAGAAAAGTCCTTATCGGGGAGATTGATTTCATAGATTTTTGGAAAAGACTCAGCCCGGGATAATAGCGAGCATCTCGGCGTTTGTCGAGTATTTGCGAATGAAGAATAAGAGGCGCTCGATAGCTTCCATGGGTTTGTGCCCGGCTAGAAGCTCATATGCACTTTTGCCGAAGATTTGCAGGAGAGGAACTCTGCGGTTCTCAAGGCACGAGCGAGGAGAATTAACAATACTTCACGTTTTTGCCAGGCTCCATCTCATGGTCCAGGGCAAGACGCTCAACGATGTTTGGTTTGATGACTTCCTCCACAAATTTCATGTGGATCGGGTCCTCGATATAAAGCTTTAGCTTGTCGAGGGACTCAACCTCCACAACAAGAAAAAATGGCCAGGCCAGGTCGGGAGCAATTCGCTTTCCACAACGGACGCTGAGGGCTTCAGGAATTTTGAGGAGCTGGATCCGGGTTTCCCGCATCATCCACTCCAATTTTTCTTCATCAACTTCGGGCTTAACTTTGAACAGAACGAGATGGTGGATCATGCAATAAGAATACGAATTTCGATGACGATCGGATTATTTACCGCTCCAATCGAGAGCGCCCTTTTTGATGGCATAGATATAACCAAAAAGGAGGATGAGGATAAAACTCAACATGCTCCAAAGGATGATCGGTCCGAACTCCGCGAGAAAGGGCCTGTAAACAACAGCCCACGGGTACATAAACACAATCTCGATGTCGAACAGGATAAAGAGCATCGCCACAAGATAGAATTTGACGCTGAAACGTGGCTGAGGACCGGCCTCGGGGATCATTCCACACTCATAGGCAAGGTCCTTCGTCGCCGTGCGAGTCCCTGCACGTCCCACAACGAGGTTGGCAACCAATGCCGCGGTCGCAAAACCAACGGCCACCAAGATGTGCAAAAGTACGGGAATGTATTCCTGAATCATTAGGGGTTTTTTAAACGGAAAATTTGAGCACTGCAACTGTTAAGAAGCTTTGAAAAAATTCGGAGTATCCGTGTTGCTGATGGGCTGTTGGCCCGGAAAAGGCGGGACTTTGCGTTGCCTGCCAGGTGATAGCCCGCTTTGGGGATGCGCCCTAGCAGTCGCCTTGCCACCCCTCCTTTTCTGCACCCGCACGGCTTATCTTCATTCTTTCACAGCTTCTGAGCTGAGGGATCTGCTTCGAGAGGCTGAGGACCCTGCGCGGACCCCTCAGCAATTCGCGCTGCCTCGGCGGCACCCTTGCTGCGTTTTGGCTTTTTGGAGGGTGGTTCCTGTTTCCATGCGGCAAAGAGCTCCTGATCCTCAAAAAACTCCTGGGGGTCAATGGCATGGTGAGGTTTTGCCAGAATCCCCTTATCGGCGTATTCAGGCTGGGCGTCGAGGCAATAGGATGCCAACTCGCTGCAAATCCAGCGGTCATCCCGGTTGAGCAAGCGGCCGACAAAATGATCCGGCGCCTCCCGGAAGGCTGAGTAAATCCAACGCCTCAGAAAGCTCCCCTCCAAAACCTGCGCTGCCAGAAGCAGGTGATCATACCGCGCTCCCACCTGGGTCAGCGCCGTGCCCGCAATGCGTGCGGCCAGATCATTGGTTAACTTTTTGGGTTTGCGAAAAAAAATCCGGGTGTGGGGATCCTCAAAATATTTGGAGAGTGGGATTTTGACGACCCCCTTATCCGCCACGGCTTCGACGGCCTCATTTTCGCCAGTGACGATGAGGACGTGCGAGACATGAATATCGCTCAGGCGCGACCATCGGGAAAAGTGGGCGATACCCTGCGAAACCAGACTTTTATCCGAGTGGGTGAAACCAATGTATCCCGGCTTGTAATTATCTCCAAAACTCGGGGGAATGCAGTCCACACCGATGAGATGCGCACCGACCCGTGAGGTGTCGATTCGTTTGGGAGGTTTGGGCATGTCATGATTCCATAAACCCAAAGCCGTTTCACGGCAAGAAGACCATTCTTCCAATAAAATGTGCAGACTGCTTCTTGGCATTCCTGCTCAAACCCGCGTATCCTCCACTTTTCCTATGCAAAGAAATCACGTCAAACTCTTCATCCCGGGCCCGATCGAGGTCTCAGACGCCACTTACAAAGCCATGTGTGAGCCAATGATCGGACACCGCAGTGGCGACTTCAAATTTCTTTACTCAGAGATCCAACCCAAGCTGCAGGAACTTTTTGGAACCACCCGACCAGTCTTCCTCTCCACGTCCTCGGCCTGGGGCGTCATGGAAGGAGCAATCCGTAACCTCTGTTCCAAAAAAGTCCTCAATGCCATGTGCGGTGCATTTTCGGACAAGTGGTTCGATGTCAGCAAACGCTGCGGAAAAGACGCCGGTGCCTTGCAAGTCGAGTGGGGGCAACCGATTCTCCCCGAACTTGTGGAAGCCGAGCTATCCAAAGGAGGATATGACGCGTTCACGCTTATTCATAACGAGACATCCTGCGGGATCAGAAACCCTTTGCCTGAAATTGCCGAAGTGCTTCGTAAATTTCCAGACGTCCTTTTTATCGTCGATTGTGTGTCCTCATTTTCCACGGAGGAAATTCCCATGGATGCGCTCGGGATTGATGTGCTGCTGACCGGCAGCCAAAAGGCCCTGGCTCTGCCACCGGGACTCGCGCTGTTTTCTGTCTCGGAACGCGCACTCGCAAAAGCCAAAACCCTGCCAGACCGCGGGTATTATTTTGATTTTGTCGAATTCGCAAAAAACCAGGAGGGTGATATGACCCCAAGCACTCCGTCCATTTCCCTGATTTTTGCCCTCCGCTCGAAACTCAACGAAATTTTTGCCGAAGGACCGGCTAACCGATACGCCCGACACAAAAATCTCAATGCCCTCGTTGGAAAATGGGCCACGGATCGTGGTTTTGAATTTTTTGCTCCGGAAGGCTACCGCTCGATCTCTCTCAATTGTCTCGCCAACAACAAAGAAATTGATCTTGCGGCCTGGATCAAACGCCTTCGGGAACAATACCGCTTCGCCATCGATGGCGGGTATGGAAAACTCAAAGGCAAAACCTTCCGAATTTCAAATATGGGTGATGAAACCGAGGAGACCATGAGGGAATTACTGGCTGCTCTGGATGCGACTCTTGAGAACAGCTGAAAATTTATTCAGAAAATCTAGTTGTGTGCGGGAGCGGCATGGCGTGTAATACATTGCCTCTCCCACGCTATAGGAAAAATGGAAAATATTATCGAGTCACGAGAACTCCAAGTCGAACGCAAACACTTTTTTATCGAATTCCGCGAAAATGATCGCGGACGGTTCCTTCGCATCACAGAAGAAGCCCACGGACGCCGCAACACCGTCATTATCCCAAGCACCGGTTTGGTTGAATTCGGCCAACTTCTCAACGAGGTTCTCGCAGCGGACGCCGTCCATGCCTGATCCCCTCGTGTCCCCCCTTTTTTAGCACGCCGGGATATTTCGGCCACTTTGGGTCAACAAACATAGTCCCAATGTCCATTTTTTAAACCCACCACCAATCATGTCCAAACACACAAAAACAGCAAAACCCGCCACCGCCCGCAAAGGAAAATACGTCTACACTTGGGGCAATGGAAAAGCCGATGGTGACGGAAAAATGAAGCCGCTTCTTGGAGGCAAAGGCGCCAATTTGGCGGAAATGACACGGATCCAGCTCCCTGTTCCTCCTGGATTCACAATCACCACCGAGGTCTGCACCTATTTCTACGACCACAAACGGACCTACCCCGCCGAATTGCAATCCCAGATCGAGGCCGGTGTCCGCAATATGGAAAAAATCATGGGCACCAAGTTTGGGGATAACAAAGGCTTTCCGCTTCTGGTGGCTGTTCGCTCCGGAGCCCGTGACTCCATGCCCGGGATGATGGATACCATTCTGAACCTTGGGTTGAATGATGACACCGTCAAAGCACTTGCCGAAGCAACCAACAACGAGCGTTTTGCCTGGGATTGTTACCGTCGCTTTGTCCAGATGTATGGCGACGTGGTTCTCGGCGTGCAAAA
>JBGTAR010000379.1:0-16934 GCA_041749815.1 Terrimicrobiaceae bacterium | reverse complement strand
AAATCAAACAACAAAGCGCCATTTCCAATTCACTGTCCCGGTCAATCAGCGCCCGTCCGGCCTCCGCTCGAAACTCATCCCAAAATTGTTGCATCGCCCCACAATACACCGGATTAAGAACTGACAAATCGGAAACCGCATGACCATGTGAAGCCATGGATTAAGCGCTGGCAAGTGGCATTACTTCGCATTATCTTTGAATGACAATGAAAATTCTTGGATTCGCAGTTCTGATGGGCTGCCTTGCGATGACGGCGTGTTCCACAAGTCCTTCCGGGTCCTCCCCGGTCACTCAAGGCCCCGATTGGCGGGTTTCACCAGGTTCAGCCGGCCCGATCCGGCTGGGAATGACCATCGTCCAAGCCAGAGAGTCCTTGGACCCCGGGTATCAATTGGTTGACCCTCCGAATCTTGCGCTTCGCTCTCAAAGCCCACTGCCCGATTCCATGGGGTCCGAACTGGGAAGCCCGGCCCTGCATGTTCTGAATGACCTCTTTTCGGTTCGCGACCCCTCGGGAACCAGGGTCATGGAATTTCTGATGTCCAACCCCGCAGACCCTGAAAATCCGGGAAACCGTATTGTGATGATCTCGGCCATCAGTCCCCGATTTTCAACGGCCGAGGGGGTGCGCCCTGGAAACCGCATCGCCGAAGTGGTGCATATTTATGGTCCCGCTTCACTGCTTGATAGTGACAATGGGGGCTTCGGGCGGGAGTGGGTTGTTTTCCGAAATGGCCCGGGAGGCATCAGATTCCAAGCCTCCCGAGCCAATGAAGGACCGCTCGCCGGGATCTATGGGGCCTCCAGTTTGACGACGTCCTCCTATGTGACCGGCTCAAAAATTCAGGCCCTTGTGATCGGGCGGAGATAATCTGACAAAATATTGCTTGAATTTTCTGAACAATCCGCCAGATTCAGCGGTTCCCGTCATTTCCTCGGCGGAATTTGCCACTGCACAGCAGGCAGTTTGCAGCACGGGGAGCACAGCGGACCAACTACGAAACGACCATGCCACTTAAAACCTTCCGTCCTCTGACGCCAGCCGCGCGATTCAAGGCTCTTCCCGATTTCTCAGAAATCACCAAAGACAAACCCGAAAAGCATCTCACCGAGACACTTAACAAATCCGGTGGGCGCAATAACAACGGCCGAATCACCAGCCGTCACCGCGGAGGTGGGCACAAACGCAAGTTTCGTATCATCGATTTTCGCAGAAAAAACCGGGATGTCGCTGCCGAGGTGATCGCAATCGAGTATGATCCCAATCGCTCGTCCCGCATCGCTCTCCTTCAATACCCTGATGGAGAAAAAACCTACATCCTCGCGCCGAATGGTCTGGGCGTTGGTGCCAAAGTTTCTGCCGGTGAAAAATCCGAGCCAGCCGTCGGTAACGCCCTGCCTTTGCGTGTCATTCCTCTGGGAACCCAGATTCACAATGTCGAATTGACCCCTGGTCGTGGCGCCCAATTGATTCGCAGCGCCGGCACGTCCGCCACCCTCGCCAACCGCGAGGCCGGATACGCCCTTGTCAAACTACCCTCGGGCGAAATTCGTCAGATCCACGAAGAATGTTACGCCACCATTGGCCAAGTCGGAAATGTTGACCATCTGAATGTCTCAAGCGGTAAAGCCGGACGTTCCCGTTGGTTGGGGGTTCGTCCTCACGTTCGCGGCATGGTCATGAACCCGGTCGATCACCCCATGGGTGGTGGACAGGGCAAGAGCAAGGGCGGTGGCGGTCGTCACCATCCGGTCAGCCCATGGGGCCAGCTCGCCAAAGGCTTCAAAACCCGCCGCAAACACAAGTCTTCCGACAATTTCATCGTCCAAAGACGCAAATAAAAATCTAAAAAATCATAAGTTTTGGATCGTTCGCAAAAAAAAGGCCCATTCGTTTAATGTAAACTTATAGATAAAATCGACCGGATGAATGATTCCGGCATCAAAAAACCCATCAAAACATGGTCACGCCGCAGCACGGTGACCCCCGATTTTGTTGGGCACACTTTTAACGTCCACAACGGGAAAACCTTTATCCCTGTCTTCGTGACTGAAAACATGGTGGGACACAAACTTGGGGAATTTTCGCCCACGCGAATCTTCAAAAAACACGGCTCCCACACTGCGAAAGTCACGAAGTAAGGACGCCCTTTATTATGAAATTTGCGGCCCTATGGATTGCCGCAACCGCCTTATTGGGAACCCACGCGTTCTCACAAGGCGATAGATCTTTGACAGACTTGGATAAGACATCCCCTCTCGCCGAGGGGATTACCATCCCATTGCCCATTCTTGAGCCGATCCCGATGAAACGGGAGCGGAACGATCAGTCGCAGGAACAAATCCTCCTGCTCCGGTCAACCATCAAGTCCCTCACCGACAGCCTGGCCCTCTCAAACAGTGAAGCCGAGGTTTTCAAACGCCAAGCCAACGAACTCTCTCTTCGGCTCGAAGCGTTGGGTGTTCCCGGACTTGGCGGCGATCCCGGCAAACTCGAACAACGACTTGTATCCGCTGTCCGTGACCTCCGAATCGCCCAGGAACAACTTGAAGCCACCAGAAGCCAGCTCATTCAGCTCTCGGAAACCGTGCAACTCTTGATTGCAAACTCAGAAGCCACCGACCCGGAAATCCGGATGAACTTGGAGACACAAATTCGAAAGACCAATGAGGTCCTCGGAGCTGCCGCCGCCTCCAGCACCGATGCGGTGGAAGCCACCCTCACCGACGCCATGGTGATCGACACCAAAGCGGAACTTTCTTTGGTGATCTCGAATGTGGGAGCCCGTCACGGCGTCAGAGTCGGCATGCCATTTCAGGTCTGGCGAAACAACCAGCGCGTGGGCGAAGTTCGGGTGGTGGATGTGCGTGAGCGCATCTGCGGAGCAATTATCCAAAGTCTTGAGAACGAAAAGAACCCAATCAAAACCGGTGACCGCCTAAGGGTGGACACCAAACAATAACCAAAACCAAACACACCATGCAGGTCACATCCACCTATCGCTTCGCGCGAATCAGCGCGTTCAAAGCCCGCGAAGTCACGCGGGAAATCCAAGGCCTTCCCGCCACCGACGCACTGGACCTCCTTCGGTTCGTGCCAAAGAAGGCTGCTGAGCTCGTCCGCAAAACCCTTGCCAGCGCTGTCGCCAACGCGGAAAACAACAACAACCTCACCGTGAGCACACTCACCGTGAAAGAAGCTGTTGTTGGTGAAGGCCCGACCGCCAAACGCTTTGTCCCCAAAGCCCGTGGAAGCGCCGGCCCGATCCGCAAGCGCACAAGCCATATCCGCATCGTTCTTACGGATGAGGTCGAAATCAAACGCCGGGACAAGACGGCCAAAAAAACTCCCAAAGCCAAAAAATCCACCGGACGTGCCGCGAAACCCGCAGCTCCTGCTGCCGAAGAAGCGACCGAACCGACCGAAAAAGCCTGACGCTTTTTCGATTCCTTTAAAATCAAACAACCCGGAGGCGTTCACCGCCTCCGGGTTGTTTTTTTCCCTCCCTCCCTGACGGAGGTGCCCAACCAAAACAACGGTTTATGGAATGCTCGGGAGCGGCTGCCCGCCAAACTCAAAGACCATCCGCGCCAACGCCCCGGTGAAGCCGGCATTGTAATCCATGGCGACTTCATTGGTCACATAATTGGTGCGGTCGTCGGAGTAAGCATTGTCATTTGGCTCGGATGGCCCGCCCACCAACGCTCCGTAGAGGATATGACGGTTATTAGCCGGATTGTTGATATTGTTTGTTGTTGAGCCATGGGCCGCGCGGTGATGCGGGTTCCGGGGTGGGTTGTTTCCAAACCCGACCACATAGCTGCGTTTCCCGGGATTTTGTCCAAGCATGTAATTGATTTGGGATTTTGCGAAATCCCGGTAGCGCGTGCCAACGTCTCCCACCTTGTCCGCATACACGAAGGCCAAAAAAGCCGTGTTGGCGGAGTAGCGCAGCGACCCCCAGCGATCAAGCCAGGCAAGTCCTCCAGGCGTGTATCCGATCTTTCGCCCGTTGATCCCAACCGTCCAAAAATCCAGCCAATTGCGTGTTGCGGTTTTATACACGTCCTTGCCGGTGAGTTGGGCAAGCAGGATGGTTGCTCCATTGATTTTTCCATCCCAGGAATGTGTCCAGCGCTGACTCGCCCCCGCAAAATGCTCGTTGTAGAGCGACTCCGCTTTGACAAGGTAGTGGCTCTCTCCCGTGGCCCGGTAGAGCCAGGCCGCCGCCCACACTAGTTCATCATAATATCCGGAGTAGGAATTGTAGTAATTCCGGGCATCCGGGATGGAATTCACGTAAGTGCCGCGGTGCTGGTCAGCGAAAACAAAGAGGCTGCGAGCGTGAAGCAGCAACTTGGCCGCATAGGTGGGATCGTCTGCCCGGAAGAGCAAAGAAGCAGCCGCCATGGCAGCTGCAGCCTCACCAGCGACCTCTGTCCCTGGCTTGCTGGGATCAAGTTTGAAGGCAGGACGCTGCATGGTCATCGCTTCCGGCGGCCCCCAGAAGGAATGATCCAGATCTCCCCGCCCAACTTGACCATACAGAACATTGTCGGTGGGGTTTGCTTTAATAATCCAGTCCGTGCCCCAACGCACCGCGTCTTTGAGAGCAGTCATTTGCCCAGACGATTGATAAGCACTTGCGTATTCCAATCCACCCCACGCAAGGAGCGTGAGTGAGCCGGTCATCGGCAATCCGAATTTGACGTGATCTCCCGCATCATAATACCCACCAGTCAGGTCCACCCCGACATCCTGCCCGTCCTGCAGGGCGGAGTTCCCACGCCATGCCACACGGTTATTGGCAGGAAGGCGACCCGAGCGCTGACAGTCATAAAAATAGAGCGACTTCTGCAGCGCCTCTCCATAATTAAAGGCCGCAGTGCCTGGCCCGGGGGTTGGCGTCGGAGTTGGCGTCGGAACTGGCGTCGGAACTGGCGTCGGAGTTGGGGTGGGCGTTGGGACTGGCGTGGGATTTGGCGTGGGCACTGGTGTGGGTGTTGGGACAGACCCACCAGAACCAGCCGGCTGAAAGGAGAACCCTGATGGTGGGGTCTTCAAGTTTCCCTGTGACCCAATAAACCCAAAGGACACTTTTCCTCTGGCGGGAATATCCTTGTTCCAAGCGAAGGACTGAGCATCAAAAGTGTATTGATTCCCCACTTTGGAAGCCACCCGGGCACTCCAAATCGACGGAAGCAGGCGATCAAGCTGCAATGAAAGTTTCCAGTCCCGGATGATAGCCGAGGTTTTGTTCTCGATCACAACCGAGCCCTCAAAGCCACTGCCCCAGTCGCTGTTCACCTTGAAGGTCACAAGGACATTGCCAAGATCCACGACGGTGTTTGGAGAACCTGGCACAGGCGTCGGCATAGGAGTTGGCATAGGAGTTGGCACGGGCGTTGGCACGGGCGTTGGCGTGGGCTGGGCCCCACCGGTGGATGGTGTGAACTGAACTGCCGTGGGAGGCTGACCAACATTCCCAGGGTTTCCAACAAATCCGAAGGAGACCTTGCCGCGAGCAGGAATATCTTTGTTCCATTGATAGGGAGCTCCATCAAATGTGTAGCGATCCCCAACTTTAGAGGCCAGGCGGGCATTCCACGGGCCAGTTGGTTGCCGGTCGAATTGAAAGGACAAACTCCAATCCCTGAGGATGGTGCTGGTTTTATTCTCAATCACAAAGTCCCCTTGGAATCCGCTTTTCCAGTCATTGGTGACTTTGAAGGTCACAATCACCGTGTTGTTTTCATACCGCATGTCGCCAGCACCGGGAGCGGGAGTCGTTGGGGGAACAACCACTGGCGTGGGGGAAGGTGCTGGTGAAGGGTTGGGCTGAGGAGATGGGTTCACACACGTGCATCCTGTGCCGCAGCCTCCCTCAATGGAGGCCTTCATCGGTGCGGGCGGTGGCGGAACAGCAAGAGCGGGGTCGTAGTTGTAACCAGGGAATTCGATGTCGCTGGTTGAAAAAAATGATTCCCCGGCAGGGTCAATCCGCTGCCAGATCACATACATAATGTGCCGCCCGGTGCGGACGGGCATATCCACAGAGAATCGATAGTTCGAACCATCCAGAACCGGAGGCGCCAGCACAGTCAAATTTTCCAGATCTGACCACTTGAGGGGTTGGGTCGGATCGTAAGTCGCTTTGGTGATGTAGAACTCAAAATAACTGGGTTCATGCGGAGTCGGCGCGGCAAAAACACAATCATACCGACCGGATTGCACCTTGGTCGCCGGCCAGTCCACCCTCGCATGATTCAACCCCGCATACTTGTCCCGCCCCACACCAGGCAACTGCCCATCAGGAATCAATTCCCGGTAGTTGCGGTTTGGAGTTAGCCGGTTCACCTCATGCCAATCATAGAAGGCCTGCGTTCCAGCAGTGGCAATCGCGGCCTTTGCCGCCGCGCTTTTGGGAGTCTGCGGGTTTTCCAGAAAAACCTCATAAACCCGGCTGATCGGATTGGCCATCGAACCATGACCAAATGCCAGAACGGGAGTGAGAAGAAGGAGGGCTAGGAGGAGACGTGTTTTCATAAGTTGCGAAAACGTTGCGTGATTCTAAAAAAGAATCTCCAACGAATCGACGAGCACGCTTCAAAAACCGACGAACCAGCCAAATCAACCAAAAATCAGCAGGTAAAATTGCTTCAAGCTGGCCCAACATACGTCAGCGCCAGGCAGTGGTAGAGGAACATGTTTCTCCCTCAGAAAGACTCACTCCCAAGAAATTTGTTCCAAATTCCTCTACGGAGCTTGGCCCCAACCGTGATTTTCATTGTTATTTCTACCGAGACTGTTTTATTCCCAGAAATAACGGGTTAATCATGACCCGCTTCGAAAACACACCTCAAAAAATCAACGACTATGAAATGGTACATCGACGTCATTAAACAATATGCGGTTTTCACCGGACGCGCTCGCCGCACGGAGTATTGGATGTACACACTTTTTTATGTGATCGGATACGTCGTTCTGACTCTGATTGAGTGGATGATTGGATTGCCCGGCGTGGTGAGCAGTCTTTACTCTCTTGGCCTTCTGCTTCCATCCATCGGAGTTGGAATCCGGCGTTTGCATGACATTGACCGCACAGGTTGGTGGATGTTGCTGGGGTTGACCTGTATCGGGACCATTGTGCTGATTATTTTCTTTGTTCAGGACGGCACTCCCGGAGAGAACAAATACGGCCCGAACCCCAAAGGCGCATGACGATCTACTTGGTGTAGGTGACGAGGCGGTTTCTCCATCCGGGGAGCCACTTGGCCTCATTGCGCTCAGGCGGGGAGTTTTTCACCCGGCGTGAGAGCACAGTGTCAGCGGCTCGGGCGAAAGCTGGAAGAGCCGGGCCTTCGGTGGACATGGTTTCAAGCACTTGAAGGAGGCCCCAGCCTTGTCCTTTGTAACGCTCGGAAGAAGATGTCCCCTCCCCTTTGAAATTCACATAATCCATGAGGGCATACAGGCCCAGCGGCTGCTCGGCGACGCGGTAAAAGTTTTTGCGGATTTTATCACGACTTGAGGCAGGCGCGGCTTCCAGCATTTTTGGCAGGGCCTTTTCCAGTCGCAGAGCCGCAAACCTGGCCTGCTCACCCACGGAGTTCGCAAGAAGGGTGCGGAGGGATTTGAGGCGATTGCCATCAATCTCTGACATGAAAGCCTGGCGGTTCGGCCAGGGACACGGCCCTTTCAGCCAAGAGGGCACGGAGACTCCCTGCGAGCCAAGGTATTGAACCAATCCCGGAAAGCTCTCTTCGAAAGGTCCACGGCGTCCGGCAGGATACCAAATAAAATGGGCGATACCCAAAGAGGGAAATTCCTCCCCTTTGTTCCATGACGTCAGACCGCTGATGGTTCCCGCACACTCATTTTTCCAAATCAGTTTGCCGATTTCGAGGGCCTGGGCGTCACTGAGTTTGATGGTTTGAGCAGGGAGGGAAGAGGCAGTCAAACTGACGGTGAGAAGGAATAAACAGAGGCATTTCATGGGAATAATTTTAACAGGGAAATAAAGATGAGCTACAAAATCAGACAAAGCAGGATGTGACAGCTCTTGGTGCTGCCAGTCTTCCTTCGTTCTTTTCGTTTCCTTCTGTCGAAATTTCTCATTTTTTTAACAGAAGGCAACGAAGGAAACGAAGGGGGAAGCAGAAGAAAGGGGTTGAAAGCACGACCAATTTACGAAGCCGCAGTATCAAGTGAATGCGATAGACTAACCAGGTGGCGAGGGCAGCCGCTCGGTCGATTAGCCGTAGGCTGACCCGAAGGGCGCAACACCGGGGATCGGTGGGTGTCAACTGATATGGGCAAGCCGCCAAGGCGGACTTTGTAACGAGTTTTCAACCACTCATGGACACTGATCTGGCCGGGCCAATAGCCCCGTCCTGCCGTCTGTCAGAGAAGGAGCACCGGGGGATGCCAGCTTCGCTGCGCATGGGTTGGGTGTGTCGGAGGTCTCCACAAGCTCGCTTGCGAGGACCTCCGACACCCTCAACTCCGGGATGTCCCATCCCGCCCTCTGTACTCCTTGATTCCGATGACTGTATTTTCCCCACCGCCATTGCGGTGGGTTTATTTCTTGCATCAGTGGTTGATCCCCCTCCAAACAATCCCCGCCCCTTGGGCGGCAAGACCATTATTTCATCCCTGCCTCCACCAATCGTGCTGTGCACCTCAAACGCAGCAGCCATCAGCTCGAAGCCCTCCTTCTCGAATAGCTTACCCGTCATTCATCACACATACATGACATACATGAAATAAATGAGTTACGTTCATCATTGTATTGGCCCTGGGTTGAAATGGTCCTTGATTTTTTCACGTTAAAGCAGGGACTTGATATACCGAATTCCAGCGCCAAGCACTGGCACATGTTGGAAGAATCCCGTGGTGGAATCCCAATAGTCCTGATGCAGAATGACGAGCCCCTCGTCGTTAAATCGTGCATGGGTCATGCCGACGGTTCGGAAGGACTTGCCCCGGTGAAATTTCTTAAATTTCACATCCATCACCCACCGCAAATAATAATCGTTCCCACTTCTGGCAACATCTTGAAATTCCACACGAATTTCGTCCGCATTTTTCGCCGTGCCCAAAAAGTATTTTTCGATGGCAGCCGCCCCGATTTCTGTCTTGAGCGTGTCATTGAGAAAAGCATCTGCGGAATACGTGGATGACGTGTTTTTGCGAATGTTTTCCTCAGTGAGATTGGAAAGATAATCCTTGAGGCGAGCCACGGCTTCCCGCTCAGCCGAGCCTTGCAAATTTGCGCCCGGGCGTTCTTTTAAAAAATCCAGATAGGCTTGCACCTCGGCATTGGAGCTTTTTTGGTTGGTCATACAGCCGCACAATAACGCACAGGCGCACACAAGGAACAAGGCGAGCTTTGTGTTTCCCATGGTCACACTTTGGAATACCAACCCAGTCGTGAGGGCCGGAGGTTTGTGGTGATTTGTTTAACTTCTGTGTAGGCATCGTAACCGTGGGTGCCCAACTCGCGCCCGAAGCCGCTCTGTTTGTAACCTCCCCATGGCGCTTCGTTGAATGTGAAATGAAAGGCATTGATCCATGTCACTCCGGCGCGGATCCGCCTGATGACGCGTTGAGCCCGCCCGCCATCTGATGTAAAAACGGCTCCTGAGAGGCCATAAGGGGTGTCATTGGCAAGACGCACTGCGTCCTCCTCATCCTCAAAAGGAATCAGCACCGCCACCGGACCAAAAATTTCTTCACGGACAATCCGTGACCCGGCAGGCGCATTAACAAACGCCGTGGGCTGAACGAAGTTTCCAGCGCTGCGGGCATCGGAATAAGTCCCCCCGCCGACCAGGAGCCTCGCGCCTTCCTCACTGCCGGAAGCAATAAAATCCAAAACTTTTTTCTGATGCGCCTTCGTGATCAGTGGCCCCATCTCGCTGCTTTCATCACTCCCCGGCCCCACCACAATTCTGGCTGCAGCGTCCGCAAACCTTGCCGCGAATTTTTCAAAAACCGATTTTTGCACAAGGATCCTTGAGCCCGCATTGCAGACCTCGCCCTGACCCGCATAGATCCCGAACAGCGCAAAATCAAGAGCCACATCCTGGTCAATATCGTCAAAGACAATGAGCGGACTTTTGCCACCCAACTCAAGGGAAACCCGTTTGAGATTTCCTGTGGCAGCCATCATGATTTTTCGTCCGGTGGTTGTTCCACCGGTGAAAGCAATCTTATCCACCTTATCGCTTGCAGCCAGTGCTGAGCCGACGGGATCCCCCGCGCCGTAAAGAAGTTGCACACTGCCTTCGGGAAATCCGATCCCATCAATGAGCTCAAAAAGCAGGGAAACGGACCATGGCGTCAGCTCGGAAGGTTTCAGCACGCAACAATTCCCAGCGGCAAGACCCGGGGCCAGCTTCCACACGGCCATCAGCAACGGATAATTCCATGGGATGATCTGACCGCAAACCCCCACCGGTTCACGGATGGTCTGACAGATCATATTCGGGTCAGGGAGGTCAATGGATTCCCCATGCGGTTTGGTGGCCAAACCCGCAAAATACCGGAAACAGGCCGCTGCATCAGCAGCGTCAAACTTGGCCTCCCGCAGGGGCTTTCCGTTGTTTAAGGTGTCGCGGCGGGCGAACTCCTCTGCGTTTTTATCGATCAGATCCGCCAGTTGAAAAAGCCTGGAGGCACGCTCCGCAGCAGGGGTTGTCGGCCACGGACCATCATCAAAAGCCGTGCGGGCAGCATTGATCGCCAAAGCCGCATCTTCTGTGCCGGACTCGGTGACTTGGCCGAGAATCGAATTATCGGCAGGATTCAGATAGTCCCGGGTTGCCCCTGCCAGCGCAGGCTGGAACTTCCCACCGATATAGTTTAAAAGGGGCGTGCTCACAAATTCACCCTATCCGCTTTTTCTCAAACGACAAGTCGGCGGGCAAGGGACTGCCGCGCCCTACCAAAGGAGGAAACGAACTGGCGCAAGCGCAAAGCGTCCCTCGATGGTAGGGATGCCTCGCCGAGGCGTCCGTCTTGAGAAGAGATAAGACGGCGGGTTCAGCGAACCGCGCCCTACCGAAGAGAGTGCCAGCAGCCGCAATCCCTCAGCGTCCCTCTGATGGTAGGGCTGGGCAGTCTCCTCCTTCGCCAAGGCTTCGGCGGGACAAGCCTTGCCCGCCCACTTTTTGCTTCGGAATCGCTATCTTTTTGATCGCGAGGGTGCCATTCCAACAGGCGCTGCAACCAAATCATAAACGCGCGCCCCCGTCACTTCGACCTCAACAAATTCACCCGGGACCACGCTCTCGGTAAGAAGAACGCGGCAATCCACATCGGGGGCATCGTGCTCTGTCCGCGCGATGAGTTGTGTATCCGGCAACACCATCAACCGGGAGCCGACCTGCGCCAGGGCCAGCTCCTTGGCAATGCGCTGTTGCAGGGTCATGGCCCGCCGCATTCTTGCGTTTTTAATTTTGTCAGGGAGTTGACCCTCCATTTTTGCCGCGCGGGAGCCGTCCTCCTGTGAGTATTTAAAAACACCCAACCGTTCGAAACGGACGTTCTCGATGAACTCCAGCAAACTCTCAAAGTGCTCTTCGGTTTCGCCAGGAAATCCAACAATAAAAGTTGTGCGAATGGCCAGGCCCGGGATGCCGCCGCGCAAACGCATCACGAGGTCTTCGATGTGCTGACGGGATGTCTCCCGGCGCATGGTGACCAGCATGTCGGAATGAATATGCTGCAACGGCATATCGACATACCGGGCGACGCGGGGATTTCGAGCAATGGCAGCTATGAGATCATCGCTCCAGTGAGCGGGATGAGTGTAAAGCAGCCGGATCCAGAATTTTCCCTGGATTTGGCCCAGTTCGTCCAGGAGATTAATCAGCGTGGGTCCGCGTGAGGCATCCACAGGTTGTTTGGGCCCGGGCTTCACCGCCCACTGATCCATGCCGAAATAGGTCGTGTCCTGGCTGATGAGGTTGATTTCCCGCACGCCGGAATCAACAAGGGCCTGGACTTCCTGCCGCACGGAAGAAATCGTCCGGCTGCGATGACGCCCCCGCATCTGTGGAATCACACAGAAGCTGCAGGGATGATTGCATCCTTCCGCAATCTTGACATAAGCCGTGTGGGGCGGCGTCAGACGGAAACGGGGCGTGTCATAGTCCGGGATATACCGGGAACGACCTTTCAGGATTTCCAGTGCAGGATTGGAATCCGTCAGCAACTTCGTGAAAATATCGCCGGCCCGTGGAACATCATCCAGAACCATAAAAGCATCGACCTCCGGGAGCTCTTTGGCCAACTCCTCCCTGTGTCGCTGCGCGAGGCAACCTGAGACCACCAGTTTTTGAGAGGGATTTTGTCTGGCGGTCAGAATCGCATCGATCGATTCCTGTTTGGCGGAATCAATAAAACCGCAGGTGTTCACAACAATAATGTCGGCTTCTGCTGCGTTTGCGGTGATAAGGAAGCCTTCCTTGATGGCAGCTCCCAGCATGATCTCAGCATCCACTAGGTTTTTGGCACACCCGAGGCTGACCATGCCAACCTTGGGTGCGGACGATGAAACCAGTGAAGAAGCCGTCATCGTTTCCGCAAAGCTCAGCGCGTATCTCCGGGAGCAAGGCTGCTGAGAAATCCCAGGTCACCCGAAGAATTGAGGCCCAGCGAGGGGTCGGCTGATTCCTCAATGGATCCCGCAGGCGTCTGCCTCTCCTGCTCAATAAGCGGAGTCTCTTTTGACGGCTCGCCGGGAATGCTGTTCACAGGGACCGGAACGGGCACGGAGGGAATGGTTCGGTTTTCACTCATCGTGACATGAGGTGACTTGATGCGATCCAGCTTCCGCCAAATGGTGTAACCCTGAAATCCGCCAATGCCGGAGAGAATGACCGCCAGCAGAATAAAAGCCACGCGCGACTTTTTGATACGAGCCTTGGGAGCCCTGACGGCCTCCGTGGCCGGTCCGGGCGCATTTTTTATGTAATCGTAGCCCTGCGTTCCGAATTCCCCCACCTCGGGAAGTTTGTCTTTGATCGTGTTGAGCGGCACCCCGAGATAACGGGCGTAATCCATAATAAAAAGCCGCGCGTAGCCGGGAGACAAGTGGGAGAGGTTGTCCTGTTCCAACTCATGAAGGCATTGAATGCGGATACGCGTTTCATGCGCTGCCTGCTCCAACGGGATTCCCTTCGATTCGCGGGCAAAAGCAAAAACTCCCCCCAAGGTCTGCCCAAGACCCATTTCCTCAGAACTCCGGGATGATCTCAACGTGCTCATGCCAGGACAACTTGTAGCGCACGCCACGGATCAAGCGCCCGGACCCGCTCTGAATTGTTATGATGTTTGTGAAGCCGTGTCATTCCCTTACGTAGGAGTCTGAGATTTCCTCCGGACAGATCAAGCATAATCCGGCTTGCGATAACATTTTATACCCTCTTTTCCGCAAACACCAAAAATCACCAGTTGCAAGTCCGATGCAAACGAACTTCGGGAGGTGAGAAAAAAATGAAATGTTTCTTTAGCGGGAGTTTTGAATCACAAGAAGTTCGTTCCGGATCCCTCGATACCCCGTTCCAATATCGTTTTTGCACGGGGTAGGAAAATAAGGAATCAGATCCGCACCGGACGGTTGGACGCATCCGACGCGATGCAGGCGTCAAGGACCTTTTGTACTTCATAACCGCGGGCGAAATCGGGTTCTCCCGGAAGATTCGTCTGAATCGCCGTGATGAATCGTTGGTAGTTTCCGGGCACGGCTTTGCATTTCACTGTTTTCCACACGCCAGCGTCCAGGTCCTTGCCACGGCAAACTTTGTAGGAATCGGTCGCCAGGTCGGAATCGATTTCGATGGTTCCTTTGGTGCCGGCAATTTTGAGGTAAAGCCTGTTGGCATTGCCACCAACCCAGCGGCTTGTGTGGATCACTCCCAGAGCACCATTTGCGAACTCCACATTGAGTGTTGCAGAATCATTGGCATCCAAACGGTATTCCCCGATCCGGTTGCCGGGCGCCTTGGGAAAAGCTTTCAGGCGGCAGAAAACCTCACGGAGAGGTCCTGCCGGGAAGGTCGCAAAATCCACGATGTGAACTCCCACATCACCGAGAACACCCTTGCTTCCGTGCTTGGAGGACAGTCTCCATAACCAGGCCGGCGATGTCCTCCAATCGCCCCAGACCTTGCTGGCAAGCCAGGCTTGAAGGTAACTGGCTTCCACATGGCGGATATCTCCAATCTCCCCACGTCGAATGGAAGCGGTGGCGCCCTGAATGCATGGCCAGTCGCGATAAGAAAAGTTCACCATATTGATCACGCCAGCTTTCTTTGCGGCAACAACCATCTTTTTGGCGTCCACGGCATTTAAAGCGAGCGGCTTTTCGCAGAGAACATGTTTCCCTGCGGTCAGGCATTGCAGGGCCACCGGCATATGAAAGGAATCCGGAGTGACGATGCTCACAGCATCAACATCCGCTCCGACCAGCATCGCAGCGGCGTCTCCAAAGACACTGGGAATATTGTGTTTCTCAGCAAAGGCCTTCGCTCGTTCCAAGTCCACATCACACGCCGCCACCACATGACAGTCTTTGATTTTAGCGAATTGGGAGGCGTGGACATTCGCCATCCCTCCGGTGCCGATGATCCCCAGACGGACCGGTTTGACGGTTGATGCTTTTTTTGTGCTCATGAAAGGTGTTAGCGGAAGCCCTCGGTGGAGCGTGACGGAGCTTCGGGATCCTCAGGCAGAGGCTCCAGCGGCGCGGAGTTCGGGCATGTGTCGGGAATGCGCACCGTGGGGCGGGCCCATCGAACAGCATTGGCAATCACAGTTTGCACCTCTTTTTGATGATAGGCCGGGTAGGTTTCATGGCCGGGGCGGAAATAGAATACCTTTCCATGGCCACGCTGCCAGGTGGCCCCGCTTCGGAAGACCTCACCCCCTGAAAACCATGACACAAATATCAACTCATCGGGAGTCGGAATGCCAAAGGGTTCGCCATACATCTCTTCCGCCGGAATCTCAAAATAGTCTCCGATCCCCTGCGTGATCGGGTGATGGGGTGCAAGATTCCAGAGACGCTCTTTATCCGTGGACTCACGCCATTTGAGCGAACAGGTGGTACCCATCAGGGCCTTGAAGATTTTCGAGTAATGGCCGGAGTGAAGAACGATGAGACCCATACCCTCCAGCACCCGTTTCTGGACTTTGCCAACAATCTCATTTTGGACGTCCCCGTGAGCCATGTGTCCCCACCAAATCAACACATCAGTTTTTTCCAAAACCTCATCCGTGAGCCCGTGCTCAGGCTGGTCAAGCCATGCCGTGTTGACCTCGAAACCGGATTGGGTTCTCAGAGCGGCGGCTATCGTTTCATGCATGCCCTCCGGATAAATGGCCGCAACTTTGGGGTTTTTCTTTTCATGGCGGTATTCGCCCCAGACCAGGACGTGTAGTGGAGGAGTTATCATATTTTTCCGAGGTTGGTGGAGTATTGAGAATTTCCATCAATACCGGTTCTTTAAGGGTCGGCAATGAGTTTGCATTGCACTCCTCAGATATAAGTAGCATTTTTCCGAGATACCAAATGCCAACGGCCCCGCATGAAACCAGCTTTGTCACAGCCTTGGGGGATGCCCTCCGGCGGCTTCGCGCGGGTCGCTTAAAAATCCGCATACCTCCCGCCACAGGACTCTACCGGCGCTGGCCGCTGGCCCACTTCCACGGGACAGCAGAATTTTTTTATCAAACCGGCGGAGCCACCGACTTTGATTGCCCCGGGGAAGCCTTTCGAGTGAAGCGGGGTGAGGTTTGTATAATCCCCGGAGGGGTGCCGCATGCTGAAACCCGTGTGAATCTGGGCACCGACTACGCAGCCTTGGTCGCCATGCACAATGCCGTCGGATTCACTGTGCTGAATTCCTTTGCCGATGACCAAGGCAGGATCGGCAATCGGGAACTTACGAAATACAATGGACAGCGTGGACATACCGCTTTCGGCTTTCTCGAGGAGGCCGCAGCAGCACCCTCCATCACACCCTCCTTGCGGCAGGCCTTTATAACGTCCCTTGTCGAGGCTTTTCTTGTCGCTCTAATCAGCGATATTGCCAGGGGCAGCACCCCCTCCCACACGGACTATTCCTCCCCTCTGGTTGCAAACGCTCGCAAACTCGTGCTCGCCCAGCTGTCCGACCCCCAGCTCAGCGTTGCAGGCATCGCAAGACAACTCTCCTACCACCCCGATCACCTCTCCCGGATTTTCCAACAAAACGTTGGAGCGACGCTGGGGGAGTGGATTCTACAAGAGCGCATCCAGGCCGCAAAGACCCTGCTTGTGCAGAACCACCACAATGTGTCAGAGGTCTGCTGGGCTTGCGGCTTCTCCAGCCCTTCCTACTTTATCCGCGCCTTCCGGTTGCGGACAGGCCACACACCCGGACAATACCGCATTCAAGCCCTTGCCAAGTCATGAT
The DNA here is from genome assembly GCA_041749815.1 of Terrimicrobiaceae bacterium. Lineage (GTDB taxonomy): Bacteria > Verrucomicrobiota > Verrucomicrobiia > Chthoniobacterales > Terrimicrobiaceae > JAJTZA01. Next base: position 466 of record JBGTAR010000379.1, on the reverse strand, counting down.
CGGATGAAAATCAAAACTTTGCCCTTGCAGTTCCCCTGAAATACTTTAGTTTGAAACTTCAATCGCGGGGTGGAGCAGCCCGGTAGCTCGTCAGGCTCATAACCTGAAGGTCGTAGGTTCAAATCCTACCCCCGCAACCACTCTTAAAACGCTCAAAGAGTGGCACTTACGAAGGTTAAAACCTTCGCTTTTTTTTGCCCTCGAATGCACCGAGAAAGCCTCTAAATGCACCGAAATGACACGAAATTTGCACGGGTAGTTGCACGGGTAATTTTTTAAGCGCAGAACGACCAGAGCACGCCACCGGCAGCGGAGGCGACGATTTGCACGGGTATTGCACGGGTAACGGGAATTTTTCCATGAGATCGGGCCGGTGCCGATGCCAGCCACCACGGGCACCACGGGCACCACGGGCACCACGGGGGCGCGGGCGATGCACAGGCCACCACCAGTCAGGCATTGCGCC
>JBGTAR010000378.1:0-34956 GCA_041749815.1 Terrimicrobiaceae bacterium | reverse complement strand
CGGCACATGCACCCCGGCCGAGCGCGCGCTGATCGAAGCACTCGCACCGCGCTACGCCGATCCGGCGGCAGGCAAGCTTCCCTTCACCGCCGACGAGCGGAAGCCCTTTGACGAAGCCTTCGCCCGGGCGATGGAAAAGGTGCACGCCGCCTATCCCGACGACATCGACATCACCAGTCTTTACGCCGAATCGCTCATGAATCTGCATCCCTGGGACTTGTATGACAATCAAACCAACGAACCCCATCCGTGGACGGAAAAAATCGTCAGCCTGATCGAGCACGCGCTCCGACTCGACCCCAAACACCCCGGTGCCAATCACCTCTACATCCACGCCGTCGAAGGATCCGCCACCCCCGGGCGGGCGAATGCCGCCGCCGACCTCCTGCGGACGCTGGTTCCCGCCTCGGGCCATCTCGTCCACATGCCCTCCCACATCGACGTCCGCGTCGGCCGTTGGGCACAGGCGGCGGAGCAGAACCGGCAAGCCTCGAAGATCGATATCGCCTACCGGAAAATCTCACCCGACCACGGCATCTATCACCTCTACATGGCGCACGACGACCATTTCCTCGCCTGGTCCTGCATGATGCTTGGCCGCCGCGAGGAAGCCCAGGCCGCCGCCCGCGAGATGATCCGCAAAATCCCCGCCGAGTTCAGCCAGGCCGCTGCACCCTTTGTTGATCCGCTGGCGTCCATTGAGATTTCCGTGCTGATGCGCTTCGGCCGTTGGGACGAACTGCTCGCCCTGCCGCGCCCGGAATCCCATCTGCCGGTGACCACTGCCATGTGGCACTTTGCCCGCGGCAGCGCGATGGCCGCGCTCGACCGCGTCGATGAAGCGCTCGCCGAGCAGTCGGAATTCCGCAAAGCCGTCGCCGCCTTGCCCGAGGGAACCATGCTCCAGCAAAACACCGCCGCCGACGGCCTGGCAGTGGCCGATGGCATCCTCAAGGGTGAGATCGCCTTCCGCTGCGGAAACATCGACGAGGCCGTTGCCGCCCTGCGCGAAGCGGTCGCAAAAGAAGACTGCCTGCGCTACATCGAGCCGCCCGATTGGCTTCAGCCCGCCCGCCATTCCCTCGGTGCCATCCTTCTCGCGGCAGACCGCCTGAAGGAGGCGGAGGATGTCTATCGCGCCGACCTCGAACGCTGGACGGAGAACGGCTGGGCGCTCTACGGATTGGCCGAATGTCTCAAGGCCCGGAAATCACCCGATGCGGATGAAATCCAAGCCCGCTTCAAAAAAGCCTGGCAACACGCCGATACCCAACTCGCCGCCACCTGCCTCTGCGTGAAAACGGCGGAAACGCGTGATATGGGGGACTGACAAGCGCCGTGCTGCGTGTGGATCCGCTGATCAGGCGCTCAACATGTGGCTCAGACCATGGACTCGCGACGCATGCTCGATCCACGTATTTTCCATCCAATCTCACAGATGATGCGCGCCTGCCAGAGCGCATGGGAGAATACCCGAAACGCTAACTCTCTCACACTCTGAGCCCGCGCCACACGCCTCATGAATGAAAGCAACCCATCCCCATGCAATCCCATTTCCCTACCGCCACAATGATCACGATTGCTCCTCTATCGCCGAAAAACTTCGAGGCCGTCGTCGCGCTCAAGGTGAGCGAGGAGCAAAGCTCATTTGTCGCGCCGAACGTTCTGTCGATTGCCCACTCGAAAACGTGGGACTATCTGGTTCCCGGGGTCATTGAAAAGGACGCCACCCCGATCGGCTTCGTGCTCTATGGGAATGATCCGGAGTCGCACCGGGTTTACGTTGTGCGCCTGATGATCGACCGCGCCTATCAAAGAAAAGGCCACGGGACGACCGCCCTCGGTCTTCTGCTTGTGAAATTGCGTGAGACCTATGCCTGCAAGGAAATTTATGTCAGCGTGGTCCCCGGCAACCTCGGCTCCGAGCGCTTGTTCCACTCCCTGGGATTCATGCCGACAGGCGAGGTGGATGAGGACGGGGAAGTCGTCTTCCGTCGGCGGATCTGAGCCACCGAGACACCCGTCAATATGATCCTGGAAGCCTGTCCCTGATGAAAACACCAACAATCCCCATTATTCTTCCTCCAGACAGCACAGACTCCTTCGATTTCGCAGGACTGGGCGTCGATTGGAAAATCCACGGATCATCGACCTCCGGGCAATTCTCGGTGGTCCATCATCCATTGGCTCCCCGGGCCCTTGCCGCGCCGCTCCACCTTCATCACCGGGAGGATGAATACTCTTTTGTCCTCAAGGGCAAACTGGGAGCCCTCCTCGGCGAGGATGTCGTGAGGCAGGGCCGGGCACTTGGGTCTTCAAACCGCGCGGGCAATGGCACACCTTCTGGAATGCGGGTGATGCTCCCTGTGAAATCATCGAAGTCATTTCTCCCGCTGGCTTCGAACAGTACTTCCGCGAGGTGGCCGCCGCATGGGGCGATGTCGCAGCATTCGCCGCCATCAACGAAAAGTACGCCCTTGAAATGCGCTTCGACAGCGTGCCCGACCTTTGCCGCAGGTTTCTTTTGAACTTTCCCAAACTGCCCAAGCCTTGAGTTTTGTCCCGGCAAAAGAATGAAAGCCACAACGACCCGTCCCATTCCATCTCATCATGCCCTCCTACCCCATAAATCGTCCGCTCTCTTCCTCACCGAGGGCGGGCTCGGACCTGCCCCCAACAAAAACTGGTGGGTGGAATGACCTCGATGCCGAGATAGGACTCACCATGAAGCTCATGGAGAGCATGAAGATGGATCAGGTAAAATCTTTTGGGGAATCCCCCGAATGGCGCAAACTTAAGAGGCATTGAGGCTGAATCATAATCCTAATCCTAATCGAAAATGGCTGATAAGAAGATTATGATTACGATTACGATTAGGAACTGCGAGCCGCTTCCGTTCGTGTCATTCTGGATTGACCGTGATCTGAAGCGCATTTTTTCTGCCTCTTCATGTCCTTCATGAGCTTCACGGTGATTCCCGGATCCTGTGTTTCGTCAGGAATCGGCCGGGGCGCCGGCTACCAGTTTTTGCAGGCGTGGATGATGTCCTCGAGACGTCCGGACGCCATGCACTGAACCGTGTCGGCCGCGCCGTAATAGACCCGCACCTCTCCGTCATCTTCTAGAATCGACGAGCACGGAAAAACGACGTGCTCGACGAGGCCGGTCATTTCGTAGTCGGCCTCCGGGAAGAGCAGGGGATGCTTTGTGTGATGGAGAACCTTGTGCGGGGCATTGGCATCCAGGATCGCCGCGCCCATGCTGTATTCGCGCGACGTGCAGTTGTCCATGATGCCATGGAAAAACATCAGCCACCCCTCATCGATCCGCATCGGAACCGTCGAAGGCCCGAGACCGCTGAAAGCATAGTTGTAGCAATCCGTAGTCTTCAGGACTTCATGCGAGTCGCCCCAGTGAAGCAAATCGGGTGAATAGCTGGCCCAGATGTTCCCCTTCCCGCCTTTGTCCGCGACGTTCGGCCTCTCCAGACGGACGTAGCGTCCGTCCGGTGCCTTTTCTGGAAAAAGAACCATGTTCCGGTTGTCCGGTTGATTGATCCAGCACTGGAATTTCAGCTCGCCGAGATCCGCGCTGCGGAACATCGCAACCCGCGTTCCCGCTGCACTCTGACAGGCTAGAAGAACTTTAAATTCCCCGTCGATCCACGTGATCCGCGGGTCATAATAGCACGGCGCGAAATACTTCCACTCTGCGGTCTCCGGCATTCGGTACGGCTCCGGTCGCGGCGTGAATGTCGCACCATCTTCGCTGTCCGCCCCCCAGAGAAGTGTTTGGTGGTTCAATTGATTCACCCGGCAAAGCATCACGTACTTTCCATCAGGCGTCTTCACTGCGCTGGAATTGTAAACCGCCCGCATCTTCACGGGAAAAGCCGAGACGGTGAGAATGGGATTCCCATGATGGCGTTTCATCACAAAGCGGTCGATTTTGATATAGGTGTCGGACATGGATGGAGAAATATCGAGGACTTGGTGGCGGGGGGAGTGTCTTGGGATCGCAACGTTGCGATAGGCCGGAGGATTGCCTTCGTGCGGCGATCGATGTAGATGGTGGAAAGTGATGAAACCGGCCCGCTCCCCAATCAAACGTTCGCACATACTCCTGCCTTTTGTCGCAATCGCACTCGGCGCTGGCGGCTTGGATGCGCGCGCCCAGGATGTCATGGCAACCTCGAGCGGTCCGTGGAACTCCAAGGACCGCTGGTCCAGCCTGCAGTCCCCGGAACCCGCCTGTGCCTACAGAAACAACGGTGGATTCCGACTCGACATTTTGCATGTCTCAAGGGAGGCCTTCGACGGGATCACACTGACGATTGAAGGTCCCAAATCCATGCTCCGCATGTTCAGAACCAGCGGGGTTCTCGTGGATCTCGTTCTGACTGCGGGTGGAAGGCTTTCAGCTACCAACACAGGTTCTGGACAAAACATCGGAGGCTCGCTCGTGATCCCGGACACCGGCATCATCGAGGGCCCGGGCGCGGCTGCCAACAAGCTCACGATCAACTCTCTGGTCTCGGGTGAGGGGGTGTTGACATTGGCGATGGACGGCGACGACGAATTCACAGTCACCAATCCGGCGAACACTTTTGAGGGCGAATGGCGTGTGGAGGGCAACAAGCCCGGGAGCACCTTTCGTAGCACGGAGGCCGGATCACTCGGCACCGGTTCGACCATTCACATCGTGCAGGGAACCTTCGATCCGGCATATGAAATTGCCGGAGGCGGGAACCGCCTCATCATGACTCCCGAGGCGGTGGTGCTCCTGCACGATCATCACCATACGTTCAAATCCGTGACGGTCGGTGACCAGACGCTGGCGCCTGGAACCTATTCCCTGGATGCCCTGAATGCCCTTGGGGGTGGCAGGTTTGAGGGGGGAACGGGATCGATCGCCGTCGCTCCCTGATCCGCCAAGGCCGGTTCCTGAGGTTGGTTTTAAACGCAGGCGGATCATGATGCATCGGGGAGTTTCCTCCCATAGCGATGTTCTGCGTTCTCGCAACGCTGGGAGAAAATCTCTCTTGGTCTCTTTCCAAGACCGTCACAGTTTGAAGGGGTTATTCCCCCCCATGAAAACTCCCAAACTCCTTCGTACCCTCATTGCATCCCTCATCGTTATCCTTAGCGGCCCGGCGTGGGCGCAAACCGTCACCGCCGTCTCGTCCGGCGCCTGGAATCAGAGCTCCCGATGGAGTGACGGTCAAAACGTTTCGTCCAACTCGGGCAAGAACTACTTTAACAATGCCTACCGGCTGGATGCGAGTTACAGCACGCGTAACAGTTTTCAAGGGAACTATCTGACTCTCGATGGCCCGAACGCTTACCTCCGGACCGGTGGGCAGACGCTCGACCTTAACCTGACCCTCACGAACGGCGGCCGCGTCGAAACACAAAACACGTCCCAGGCTCTCAGCGGGACCCTGGCCATTGCCGCCACTGGCGAGCTGCGAAGCAACTCCACTGCGGACCGGAGTTTTGTGATTGATTCGCAGGTCACCGGCAACGGCACGCTCACGCTGAGCTTCAATGCCGGCGACACGGTGACGCTGACCAACCCCGCGAACACATTCAGCGGGACGTTCAAGTTGACCGGTGCCTCCGGGAACCTCTTTACCAGCACGATTCCGGGCTCGCTCGGCGCCGGTTCGACGCTACAGCTCGATGCGGGAATCTTCGAGCCCCTGTATGCGATTAATGGTGCGGGCGACCATGCCCTCATCATGTCGCCCGCAAGCACGTTCCGTCTCGGAACCTTCAACCACACATTCCGGAGCGTGATTGTCGGCCCAACCGAACTTGCTCCCGGCAACTACCTCCCTGCCGCCTTGAATGCTCTCGGTGGCGGAACCTTTGAGGGCACGTCCGGCTCGATCACTGTCGCCGGTGCCGGCATCATCGAAACGCTGATTGAGGCGGAGGATTATGATGCCGCCTACGGCGTTAGCATTGGCTCGGGTGGCACCGGCTCGGTTGTGAAATTTATCAATAACAACGAATGGATGGGCTACCACAACGTCAATTTCGGGCAGAACGGCGCAACGCTCGCGATCAGTTATTCGAGTGGATACACCTCGCAGACTGGAACGGTGAGTGTCCGTACCGGCAGCGAAAATGGTACCGAGATCGGCACGATTCTTTTGGCACCCACAGGCGGCTGGTCCTACACCACGGCAGAAACGACCCTTTCCAATGTCAGCGGAACAGAAAACCTCTATCTCAGGTTTTTCGGCTCTGGCCAGATCGCGAATGTGGACTGGTTGCTTGTCTCGTCAAACTCCGCTCCTTCCCCAGGTGTGGTCAGCGGAGTGCCACTGCTGTTGGGAACGACGGTCGATGCGGCGGTGCCGGTCGAAGAGACCACGTGGTCCTTTGAAGCTCTCGACTACGTCAAAGGTGGCACGACTCGCATCTCGGTTCGCTTGAACGAATTCTGGGAGGGTGGTGCGCCATCCCCCCACAAGGCCGACGAGGAGGTTCTCAAAGCCCATGAGTTCGGGTTGGATGCCTTCATTCTCATCGACTATTACGACGACAGTGTGGGGAATACCGCGGACTACAATTGGTATGAGATCGGCCGGAAATTTGCGCAGCGTTTCCGCCCGAACAGTGCCTGGCTGCAGTCCCAGGGCATCACCGACTGGGGCATCACGATCTACTCGGCCTTCAACGAGCCCGAGATTCCTGCCCACTGGGTGACCTCTGATAATGGGATCGGGGTCGATTTCCAAATTTATCGTCAGGCCCTCAAGGCGTTTGCCGACGGCGTGCACTCCGTGAGTCAAAGCCTGCTCGTGGTGCCCGGGGGCTACACGTCCTACCGGGAAAGCGGCGAGTGGACCGCACGCGGCTATCTCGATGCGGTGAAGGACTACTTCAACGACGGCTCCGCCCCCGACAACAGCGACGGAACATTCCAGGGTCTCATGCTCCACAACTATGACTCCATCGGAAAGAAGGATTGGACATCGCAATACATGTTCGACCGTCACAAGAGTGAAAACGGCATCACCAAGGACATCCTCTACCTCTGCGACGAATTCAATAACAATAAGGAAGGCGCTGACGGGAAGGCCTTCCTGACATCGATCTGGGACCAGATCGGGGTTGTTGGCAATGCCGGGAATGGTCCGAACCCGGTCACCCGCCTCGCCCAGCCGTTCAGCTTGAACTTTCTCGAATCGAGTCGGAGTTTTGGACTGACAGTCTCGAAGGTCCCGTTCGTTCCATCGCAGCGCGCCGAGGTTTGGCGGCGATTCGCCGATCTTGCGAACGGCATGGAGTTCACAAACCTCTATCCGCACCAAATCGGGGGCTGGGAACTTAAGAGCGCGACGAAGAAAATGTGGGTCTGGCAAAACCGACAGGAGGGCACGTCGTTCCCGGGCAACTCGGTGAAGTTGTTTGGCATCCCCTCCGATGCGACCAAGATCGAAATCCACACCTATCAGGGCTTGCATAGTGTCGTTCCGCTTGGCGGAGAGCCGGCACGGGTTTTAACGGGTCTTCCCGAAAATCAGACCCTGATGTTCGTGGCAAACGGAACAAACACATCCGGCACAGAGGGGCTCTATGGTCACCTCCGCTTGGATCTCCAAGACTGGCCGCTCAGTTCGGCTCCCGATGGATGGGTGAAAGTGTCCCTCTCCAGCAGTTCCTACGATCCCAAGAAGGGATATGGCTGGGAAAGCCGCTCAAGCATTACCTCCTACCAGCGTAACACCGGGCAGCCTCTCGAACAGGATGGGCACTCGTCGCAGTATGAAAGGAATTTCCTCGTCGATCTCCCCAATGGAAACTATGCCGTGACGGTCTATCTGGGTGATCCCTCCTATGAGCGCACGAATATGTATGTCCTTGCGGAGGGGCAACCCATGCTGAACGACATTGATCAAGTCGCGGGTCAGGTTCTGCCATACACCTTCAATGTCACGGTTACGGACGGTCAGTTGACTCTCACGTTGAAAACCGTGGGAGCCGGTAAGAGGTGGACGCTGGCGGGGATTGAAGTGAATCCGCAGTAGGGTTCTGGACAATGAAATCGCCCCCGGCCATCGAATCCCGGCTGCCTCAAAGTTTCGGAGGAGTCATCCCCGCGTATTCCCAGGTGGCCGACTTTGGTCCCCCGCGATCCGAGATCGGCATCGGATGTCTCATGCCGTGGCGGGGCGACCTTTATATCCTGAACTACTCGTCTCACCGCCGTTCCTCCGGGACGGGCACCGGCCTGCGCGTGATCGACGGGACGACCTTTGAAATGCGACGTCACCCGGCGGCGGTGGACGGAACGTTTGCCAACCGCTTCGTCCATTCGCCGACGAGCCAGCTCATCATTGGCCCCCACGTGATCGACACCGAGGGCAACGTGCGGACGGTGGAGGCCTTGATCGATGTCCGCCTTTGCGGCACGGCCAGCCACCTGGAGAAACCGGAAACGCTTGTTTACATGCTCGGGATGGAGGGTGAGCTGTTCGAGCTGGATGTCGTCACCCTCGAGCACCGTCTGCTTTTCGACCTGACGCAGGAACTCGGGACACCGGGCGAAATGAAGTGCCATTTTAAGGACTGCTATACCGGCTGCGGGCGCCTTGTTGTGACCAACAACGACTACAGCGAGCCGGATTTTCTCGGCGAAAAAAACGACGGCACGCTGGCCGAGTTCGACGGCACGCAATGGAAGGTGCTGGAGCGGAAGCCGTTCATCTGCGTCAACGGTCTCGGGCATTTTGGCGAGACGATCTTTGCCAACGGATGGGATCGCGCCTCGGCGATCCTCAAGGTCTACACGGCGGCGGATGAACGGTGGACGACCTACCGCCTGCCAAAGGCCAGTCATACCCACGACCACAAATGGCAGACCGAGTGGCCGCGCATCCGCTCGGTCGAACACGAACGCTTCCTCATGGACCTGCACGGGATGTTTTACGAATTTTCCCCATGGGCTTATGGCAACCGGATCTGGGGCGTGCGTCCGATCTCAAGCCACCTCTGGGTTCATGGCGACTTCTGTTCGTGGAAGGGCATGCTGGTCATCGGCTCGGACAATGCCAGCCATGACTCCGGCGCAAACCATCAGTGCGCCGAACCCCAGTCGGGTATCTGGATGGGCCGCACCGAGGATCTTTGGAACCTCGGCAAGCCGACAGGGTGGGGCGGACCCTGGTGGGATTCTGCCGTCGAGGCCGGCGTCGCCTCGGACCCCTACCTGATGACTGGATTCGACAACAAATGCCTTCACCTCACCCATCGACACGACGCGGACGTCGATTTCGAGATCGGCATCGATTTCCTCGGCACCGGCGACTTTCGCGCATGGAAAACCATCCGCGTCGCACCGGGTGGCTACGAGGCGTTTTGCTTCCCGTCCGGCTTCAGCGCCCACTGGATGCAGATCACCGCTTCCTCCACCTGCACGGCCACCGCGCAGTTCCACTACACCTGATTCGAAGCTGCTATCGGCCTTCGAAGCCCTCGCACCGGGGACCGGCAGGTGTCCAGAGGAGCGGGGTGACGTGCATTTGCCGCATGGTCATCTCCCTGTTCCATGCGTGGTAGACCACGAGATCTTTGCCGTCTTGGGTCGTGAGAATCGAAAAGTGACCGGGGCCGATGACCTTGCCCGGGATGCTGAAGAGAAAGCGTGCACCTTCGTTGATTCCCTCGTCCCGCCAGGGTCCGAGCACCGAATCGGCCACCAGATAGTCCGCGCCGTAGGTTCCATTCCCGAAACACCCCGCACTGTAGAAGCAATAGTATTTGTCTTCGTGCTTTTTCACGAACGGCCCTTCAATCGTGAACCAGTCCCAGCGTCGGCCATACATTTCGCGGTCGGCCTGGAAAAGTTGCCAGTCATGCTGCGCCCGGATCACGGTCATTGGCTCCCCGGCCAGTTCGGTCATCGATTTCATCCGGTCCATGACGATGGAAGTCCCGGCCCGCTGGCCGTTTTCGGTGTCCGCGAAATCCACGGCATAAAAGAAATAGCGCTGACCGTCGTCGTCGCGGAAGCAGTGGCCATCGATCGAAAAGGGAACAACCGTCTTGTCCACCAATGGCCGACCGCAGTCGAGATACGGCCCCTGCGGGCGGTCGCTTACGGCAACACGGATGACATGCCCGCCTTTGCCTGCGGCATAATACAGGTAGTAGCGTCCGCCGTCCTCCGCCACCTCAGGTGCCCAGAATGAATCACCCCGCGTCTCATCGATGGTCACAAGGACATCGCCGACCGGTTCCCAATGGATCAAGTCGGTGGACCTCACCATCGGCAACACACGGTCCCTCTTCGAATTATCAGTTTCCGTGCCGACCGCCCAGTAAACTCCCTCCGCCGCAAAGGCAAACGGGTCGGGCAGATGGCCGGAATAAACGGGCGAGTCGAAGGACATGGTTTCGCTTTCAGGAAGGGTCATTTCCGCGATGTTTTTAAACGCAGGCGGGACGACCACGTTGGAGAACACGACTTCACGGGGTCGACGCCTTCAGCCGCAGGAATCGTCGCGTCTGATTCCCGAGCGGCACCGTGTCCCGCCAGGTGATCGTCTGGGTTCCATTGCCATGGGAAACACGCAATACTTCGACGCCTTCGGCGGGCCATCCTGCCAGATCCCCCGAGGTCACGGTGCCGACGGCCACGCCATTTCCTTCTGGTTCGGGGAGTGTCACCGTGAGACTCAAATATTCGGGCGATAAAGGTGCTTGCTCATCGGTCCACAGACCCGCTGCCAACCGGCCCGAGAACCCGGGGGTCAGCGGATCGAGCCCAAGCGCAAACTTGATGAGATTCTCGATGCCGTCGCCTGCGGGCTTCGCCAGATAGGCACCGTCACCCGTCCCGTCAGCGGGCAATCCTGCTGCGAACGCCCATGCCCAGAATCCCCCCAGATATTCATGGGCACCGATATCGAACGCCGGGCCTGCCCGCGACGGACCCCCAAAATAGTCGCGAGAGCCCGGGGAAATCCCCAGCTCCACCAAATCGATGCCGGCATCGCGGGCGGGCGAGTTCGCGCCGATCCGGTAAGCGGTGAGTGTCGCCAGCAGGGACGTATCCCCGAGAGTGCCGCCGTTGCCGGGATCGGCGAGCAGTGGGTCGGCATTGACCGCGACGATGGTCGCTCCTGATCTTTCCTGATCGGTGACTGCCGCCAGCCAGGCAGTCTGGCTCGTGTAGGTGGTGGAACCCCATGTGACGCGGTATCCATTGATCGCATGGTAGAGATTGCCTTGGAAGAAATGGTCGGATCGCGGTAAGTCCACCCGCACGAGCCGCAGGTTGTTTCCCGTCTTTTCCGTAAAAAACACGTTGTTGCGCACACGCACGTTTTTCGGATTGCCGCCGAGATTCGCGAGGCGGACTGCCGCCGGGTCATTGGTTTGCGTGGACGAGGCAAGGTAAACCGTATTGCCATAGACGTCGATGCCATCAACCCTCCCACCAACCATGATCGCGCCGTAACCGAGCTTGCGACAGTCGTTCTCGCTGATGTTATACCGGATGGTGTTGTTGCGATTGAAAAGCCCGGGGCCTGCGTAGGCCAGGTAGCCGGCCCCGTCGTTGCCATGCGAGTAGTTGTATTGCAGGATGCAGTTGCTCGTATTCTGATCCAAGTCGAACCCGTCCCCGTCGGCACTGCTCCCGGTCCGGTTGTTGTAGGATTCGCAGAACTGGATGATGACATTGTCCGCGTCGTAGGCCCAGAGACCGACCGGCCCCTCGGAGGGCTTGTTGTTGATCCCGTTCTCGAAGGCGATGCAATGTTCGATGAGCCCGTCCTGCACGCTTCCCAGAACGATGCCGTTGCCGGTGTTGCGGGTGAGAGTCGGGTCGCCGTCGTTGTTGTGCGCGCGGCAGTAGGTCACCTGCACGTCCTCGTTGGCATAGTTTGGAGTGGCCGGCGTAAAATTGGCTCCGTAAAGCTGGATCCCGGCGTTGAGGTTATGGTGGGCGGAAACATGGGAGATGCGCACATTCCGATAGCCGCTGGAGCCGTTGTAGCCGCCGATGGCGATACCCGTCTTGCCGAAGCCGGTGACTTCGAGATGCCGCAGATCCAGCTTCGCCAGCTTCACGTTGCCCGACAGGTCGTTGTAGAAATTCAGGCCGTCGGAAGTGTTGCTCGCCGCGCCCGAACCGTGAAAATTAAGATTCGCAATGACCATCCCTGCCGCACGCCAAGCGTAAAACGCGCCGCCCGCCCCGCCGTCGATCGTCGCCCGCTCCGCAGTCGGTGCGCCATCGGCCAGCACCGCTCCGCTCCCGGGAGTGTAGCTGCCAAGGACGACGGGTGAGAACTCCGTTCCCCCGCTGCCGGGAGGAAAGTAGATTTTTCCCGAAAACGTTGAACCACCCTCGAAGAGAATCTGATCCCCGGGCTGGAACGTCTGCTGGTTGACCCGCGTGATCGTCCGCCAGGCCGCAGCGACCGAGAGCCCGGAGGCACCGTCCGAGCCCGTGCTCTTCACGTAGTAGGTCGCCGCCTGGAGCGGGACACATACAAGCCCGGCAAGCGTGAATGCCAGCGCAAAAACAATGGGGCGGGTGGGCGTTCGCGCGATCATAGAATGATCTCTGCTACCCCGCATCGCCAATTTGGTCAGGCGTGGCTGCGCCGGCGGCGAATCAGGAACAGTCCGAAGGACGCCATTCCGAGCAAGGCGAATGCCGAAGGTTCAGGAATCGCGTTGATCTGGAAGTCATCAAAGCGGCCATCGGTTCGGACGTGAAGTCCGATTCCGACATTGCTGACCGCCAACCGATCCGCAAGCGGGATCGTCCAGGTTGCTGCCAGTCCGTTGATATTGCCCATCAAAGTATTGTTCGCCTGACTGTAGGTAAACGTGACATCCGCCCAAGTCTCAGCGCCATCTGCCGAGACGCCCAAGTTGGCGGAAGTAGGGCTGTAGTAAACGTTGCCTGTTGAGCCAGCGGTGCCGAAAGTTCCTCCCGTGCCCGTAATATCAGTGGTGATCTGCGTTCCAAGCCACCCACTGGAATTTGGTGCGCCGTCTTTGTAGAAGCGAAAACCATCATCACCGCCGCTGCCAAAATTAATTCCCAGCAACCCCATGACGCTGTCAACAGCGGTTGATTGGTTGGCCGTGGTCAATCCGGCAGGGTCGAAAAACCGGATGCCGACATTGTTTGCAAATGTAGATGAACCCGGTCCGGCAGAGTAGCGAAACGAAACAACAACGTCCCCGGCTGTGCTAAACGAGGTGCCGCTAAGGGTCGTTCCGTAAACCAATGTCCAGTTGCTGCCGCTTGATCGGACGGCCCATCCCGCAGTCGGCACAGCCATGGTGCTGGTTCCGGCAGCCGTTGTGAATCCGTAGGTTGTATTGAAATCTGTCGACGTAGCGGCGACGGTATTAAAGGCGATCTGGCCAACGACGGTTGCCCCCTGAGTCGCAACAGGAAGTGCCAGAAGCACGGAACCTAAGAGAACCGTTGGGAGGATACGATGGGAATTTGGTTTCGTTTTCATAGCGCTAGTGTTCGTGGGGGCTGGGGTCGTTGTATCTATAGGAAAGCGGTTGTTTATTCTTGTTGCGTGGGAGATTGGGTTCTCTTTTTATTTGCTGACCAACATTGCGGCCAGAGAGCCGCGAGGGCAACCGGAAATCAATCGCAACGCTGGGAGTGCGGTGGAAGTTTCGAAGCGGGATTTGTGAGATGGGGGTAAGCCTTTAAGCGCGACGGCGGGTGGAGTCGGCGGCGGAGCATGGAAGCATGCCCACTGACGCAACGGCAGCGGGTTTCGGGAGCACGAGGCTTGTCGCCGTCCTCCCGATTAAGTCGCCGCTGCCAGCGGAAAGAGATGGCCGGAGCGTTGCAGGCTTGGGTCGAGCATCCCGATGGTTGCTTCCTCCCCTTGCTGCCTGCCTCACCTTAGGTGCACTAGGCGCGCTTCCGGTGGCGGCGTGCCAGAAGGAGGAGGGACGCCATGCCGAACAGTGCAACGGCAGCGGGTTCCGGGACAACGGTGATTGTTCCGTTCAAGCCGGTGAAGGTGCCGCCGGAGAACGCATTCAATTGGGCAACGTTGTAGGTGCCTGCTGTGAGGGAAGTCGCCCCGAGGGTGACGCTCGAAAAGATGTGGTCGAAATCCCCCAGCGTGAACGTCGAATTTGCGGTCATTTGCAGGGAGTTGTTCCCGGATACGATGTCATACGTCGCCTCGAATGTGCCGAGGGACAGATTCAAGAGCGACCCCGAGCCGAGCGAGCCGAGTGCGGTGCTGCGGAAGACATTCGTGCCACTGGCGTCTGGACCGGTGAGGAAGAAGGAACCTGAGAACGTGCTGCCGGTGTTCGTAAAGGTGAAGATGTCACCGCCGCGCATATCCAGCGTCAGCACGCCCGATCCCAACAACTGAGAGTCGATAGTCACAAACCGGTCTGAGACAGTTCCACTGCGCAATGTGCCAGTTGTGTTGACGGTGAGAGTTCCCGCTATTCCCGAGTTTGTGGTTGCGGTGTCGATTCCGCCACCATTGGTCAGGATGAAATTGCCATCGATTGCGGTGCTGTTTGCGACAACGGAGCTCGCGCCATCAAGTGTCAGAGTATTCCCTTGAAAGCTGTTCCTGGTTGCAAAGGAATTGGTCAGAGAGAAACCACCACTGTTAAGGTAATCCTTGCCTGAGTTGGACGAGACGTTCGTGTTGTCACTCCATCTGGCACTGTTGTTCCAGACTCCTCCGGAGATTGCGGTAACTGGCGCTGCATGGGTAACTGACGCAGCGAGGGTGAACAGCATCGTGAGAAGGAAGGGGCGGAGAGTGGTAATCTTTTTCATGGTCTTGTGGGGTGAAGTGTTGGGTTCGGATGGTGTGTTGTGAGCACAAGTGAAAAATGAAGGGATATCCGTGGCAACACAACCGAAAGAAAATCGCAACGTTGGCAGTCCGACGGCTGAATCCAGCGTTGGAATGTTACAGGATTCGCGCGAGTGTCGGGAATTGGACCCGCTGGTCTGCGTTTGTCGTGAAGGCAGCTGGTTCCACCTAACGCCAATGCCCGCCAAAGAACAAGCCATGCCTTCCCATCCGAACAACGTCCCACGTAGATGCCGCCGCATTCTCCTGGCTTCATTCATCTCATTCTTTCTGGCTCTTATTGCCGTCTGCCATGCCGGCACGGCGACGCAAGTGATGGTCAACGAGATCTTTGGGAACGACATGGTCATCCAGCGGGACATGCCGGTGGTGATTTACGGGCAGGCGGATGCTAATTCGGGCACGGTGGATGTGACATGGAATGGAAGCACGAAGTCAGCCGATGTGAAGGCCGACGGGCTCTGGGAGGTCAAGTTCGAGCCCGTGCCAGCGGGCGGTCCCTACGCGTTGACCGTTGCGGGCTCCGAGACGGTCACGTTCAGCAACATCCTGGTGGGGGAGGTGTGGGTGGCCTCGGGTCAGTCGAACATTCACTACCAACTGCGGCCCGTGGATCCCGGGAATGCGGAATCTGCCAAGGCGGACTTCCCGGAGATCCGGATCCGAGGTAGCAGGGTGGCCGGTGGCGACACGCCGGCCGAGGAATCCCCCAGAGGCACATGGAAAGTCTGCACCCCCGCCAATGCGCCGTTTTTTTCCGGCACGGGCTACTACTTTGCGAAGGCCCTGCATCAGGACCTTGGGGTTCCGGTGGGGGTAATCGTGGTGGCACTGGCGGGATCGCCGCTCGAACGGTGGGCCCCCATTGGCACGATGGCAGGCGATCCGGTGTATCAGGCTTACGTTGACAATACCCTTGCCGGCGGAAGGAAATATCAAACGGCGACGCTGTATAACGGGATGATCCATCCCCTGCGAAAGCTGTCATTCCGGGGCGTGATTTGGTGGCAGGGGGAAGCCAATACCTCGCGTGCCGGCGAATACCGGACGCTCTTCCAGAGGATGATCGAAGCCTGGCGGGCGGACTGCGGGCGGGGTGATTTTCCGTTCCTGTTCGTGCAACTGGCGTCCTACTGGGCGAAGGACCCGCCATCACCCGATGGGGGCGGTAGCTGGGCGGCGGTACGTGAAGCCCAGTTCGCGACCCTGCGCACGGAGCCCAACACCGGCATGGTCGTCGCGTTCGATGTGAACGTCTCCGATGGCAGCCTGCATCCCAAGCGCAAGGATCTCGTCGGCCAACGGCTCGCACGCTGTGCGATGGGGCTGGCCTACGGGGACAAGCGGGAATTTCAGGGTCCCTTGCTCACGAAGGCGGTGACGGTAGGAGCGGCGATCCGATTGCATTTCGAACATGTCGGAGCAGGCCTGGTCCTCAAGGGGGACACCTCGCAGCAGTTTGCGGTGGCCGGAGCCGACGACGTCTATCAATGGGCCACCCCCACGATCGATGGCGATACCATCCTCCTTTCGAGCCCGACGGTCGCGGCACCCGTCAGCGCGCGCTACGCCTTCTCCCAGCAACCCAACGGGGCCTGCCTCTGGAATGCCGACGGCTTTCCGGCCAGCCCGTTCCGGAGCAAAGAAGTGATGGAGTTCGCTCCCAAAAACAACGGACATTGACCGCCTACAGGGCCAAACCCAACCCGTTGGGCCATAAGCGCGAACTTGCTTGCTCAGCACCAGAGGTGCTTTCGGACATTAGCAGGTGGCGCAAGCCACCGGACGACATTCCAGAAAAAAATTTGCCCCGGCAGGGGCAGTGGAACCATCATGAGCAAATGCCATCAACGCATCTCTCCCTGCATTACCATATTATTTTCAGCACCAAAAACCGGGCAGCCACAATATCCGCCGAATGGCGACCTCGCCTCCACGCCTTTCTGGGCGGGGTGGTCAATCAACTCGAAGGCATACCGCAAAAAATTGGCGGGGTGTCCGATCATGTGCATCTTCTGATCGGTCTGAAGGCGACCCATCGGCTTGCGGACGTACTGCGCGAGATGAAATCTGTTTCCTCTCGATGGGTTCATGAGGAAATCGGACTCAGATCTTTTTCCTGGCAGGAGGGCTATGGAGCATTCACCGTGAGCCCATCCCAGCGTGACGCAGTGCGTGAATATATCGCACAGCAGGATGAGCATCATCGAACGAAATCGTTCCAGGATGAATATCGCAAATTTCTCCATCGGGCTGGAGTGGAATTTGATGAACGTTTTCTGTGGTAGCTCCTCGATCCTCCGCCCCTGCCGGGGCGAATCATGCGTTGCACGAACACCGGTGGCTTGCGTCACCGGCTAATGTCCGGAAGCACCTCCGGTGCTGACCAAATGTGAATTAAACAAGCCACCGGCTAATGTCCGAAAACACCTCCGGTGCTGACCAAATGCGGATTAGAAGGGGTCATGCACTCATGGCCCGTTGGGCCGGGCCATGGAATATTGCGCCTTTGGCGCGTCGGAAAATGTGCAAACACCAGATGCTGCCTCAGGTGGCTCGCTTGTTTGCCTCTCCCGGCGCAATGCACATAATTTCCGAATGAACCCGAAGCTCGCTGATCCTCGCAAGCACTGCCAGTAGTGGGCAGGTGCAAGCTTCCCGCCGCATTCCCAACGTTGCGAATATTCGGGCCTTGAGGAGGAGGCATCGCTTGGAGATCATGCCTCCCATGCCCCACGAACACCGCTACACCAAACAAATAACCGACCGCGTTCCCTATTACTGCCCTGTGCCTGTCGAGGGTGCTGCTGATGGAGGTGCCATGGGATTTTTCAAGCCGCACAGCGGTTTTTCCCGAGGTCCCCGCCTTGCGGCGCTGATCTTTGCAACCTGCCTGGCGTTGCCGGGTTCTGCCTTCTCACAAGACACCGTTTACGAAGAGACCTTCGAAGGGGGCGAGGTGCCCAAGGGCGTCGTCTTGGATTCCGGCTCACCCGACGGCGAGGTCACGGCAAAACTCGAGCTGGGGGAAGGGGCCAAAAACTCCGGTCAGGCTCTGGACGTCACGGCGGATCTTTCGAAGGTCGGCAAGTTCTGGCACTTGAATCTGGTGGTTCCGTTTTTTAAGGGATTCGGGGATGTTCCGACGTCGAAGCTGAAGCTGGTGTTTGATGCCAAGTCGACCGCGAGCACGCCGATCGTGGTACGGATGGTCTGTTTCCCGGGAGCGAATGATGAAAAACGCGGGGATATGGGCTTTGGGATCATTGAGCCCGGCGCGGACTGGAAAACCTTCGAATTTCCGTTTTCCACAGCGGAGAAGGACTCTCACTTCAACCCGGATGCGAAACGAATCACGCTTTTCCTCGGATGTTCGAAAGCACAAGCTCCGGCGGCAAGCGAGGTCAGCTTCTCGATCGACAATCTCCGCGTCGTCGCGGAGCCGTGATCAGCCGGGGGTCTGAACCCTTGGGATTGTCGGTGGAACGCGTTGCTCAGCGCGGCGAAGCCTGATCTCTCGGAATTTTTGAACCAATGATAACGCAAAAACCTCTTCTTGTGACGTTTCCGAAGCGGGTCGCCTTGCTTGGACTTGTCCTTTTCTTCGCTGGCGCGGTCAGTTCCTTCGCCGGCGACTTGAAGCCCAACGGGATGTTTGGCGACCACATGGTGTTGCAGGCCGGGGCTCCTCTGCCGGTGTGGGGAGTTGCCAGTCCCGGTGCCAAAGTCGAAGTGACGCTCGGCGAGGCATCGGCGACGGGCACGGCGGATGACGCCGGACGGTGGAAGGTGATTCTTCCCGCGGAGGACTCGACCGAACCGCTCACGCTCAGCATTTCTTCGGGTGAAGAGACCGTGACCTTTACGGATGTGCTCATGGGGGATGTCTGGTTCTGCTCCGGTCAGTCGAACATGATGTGGCCGGTCGGCAATGCGGACAATTCGAAGGAGGAACTGCTCAAGGCGGCTTATCCGAAAATCCGCATGGCGAAGGTGCCGATGGTGTATTCGGGAGAACCTCTCGACGACGTCGAACTCAAATGGCAGGCCTGCACGCAGCGGGCGGCATTCGCCTTTTCGGCCGTGGCTTATCACTTCGGACGCGATCTCCACGAGACGCTGGGCCGCCCGATCGGGCTGATCCAGTCAGCCTGGGGTGCCACCCCGGGGGAGGCGTTCATCCCGGCCGGAGCGCTGGAGGGTCATCCCGCCTTCGCCCCGCTCCTGGAACTAAGGGGCCCGTCCGGCTACGGTGCCGAGTATCCCACCAAAGCGGCGTTCGAGAAGGCGCGCGAAGAGGGCGGGAAAGACTTCAAGCCCAAGAACAGCATCAAAAACATGGCCGGGAATGTCTGGAACGGCATGGTGGCCCCGGTCATCCCGTTCGCCATCAAGGGTGTCATCTGGTATCAGGGAGAAAACAATGCCGCCCGCGCGGCCCAGTATCGTGAGCTATTCCCGCTGCTCGTCAAAACATGGCGTAAGGAATGGGGCCAGGGCGACTTCCCGTTTCTCTATGTCCAACTCGCCAACTTCGAGGCCACGCACCCGGTGCCGCGCGGCAATGCGTGGGCGGAACTCCGCGAGGCCCAGGCCCTTGCTCTCGACCTCCCGGGCACCGGGATGGTCACTGCCATCGACATCGGCGACCCCAAGGATATCCACCCCGGCAACAAACGCGAGGTCGGACGCCGCCTGGCATTGATGGCCAAGGGGACGGTCTATCGCGACGAAGTCAAGGATCCGCCGGCCGTCTGGACCGGGCCGACGCTGAAGGACTCACGCATCGAGGGAGCCAAGGTCATTCTCACCTTTGAACACATTGGATCCGGGCTTGTCGCAAGCGATGGGGAAAAGCTCAAAGGGTTCGCCATTGCAGGCGCGGACCAGCGTTTCGTCTGGGCGGATGCCGAAATCTCCGGCAATGACGTCATTCTCACCGCGTCAGGAGTCGCCGGACCCGTCGCCGCCCGCTACGCATGGGACATGAACCCCGTGGCCAATCTCGCCAACAAAGAAGGCCTGCCTGCCTTCCCGTTTCGCACCGACACGTTCCCGATGGTCACCGAGGGCAAGCTCGGTGGGCCGCGGAAATAAAGAAAGCCGCAGGGGGAAGTTGGTGCCATGCTGAACTGATCCCCACCCATGCTCTACGAGGAAATATCCCGGTTCCGTTTTGAACAGATCGAGGTTCTCTACGCTCGCGACACAGATACCCGGCGCGTCGGCTGGATGATGCGCCCGGCCCGGGCGGACCTGCCGGTTGCCGTCAAAGAACCTCACATCGATGATGTCACCATTCGCTCCTACGCCAGAAGCAAGAACAAGCAATATCGAACCGCGCATCTGTCTTCCCTCTTTCACCTGAATCTTGCCCACGATCCTGAGCCGGGAGGTTGGGGGTCGTCCTTGCTGAACGGGTCGGCCACCGGAAGATTCCAACTGGCCGGGCAAAAGGTTAAAAAGTCCCGTCAAGGCACAGAGGTCATAACCACACTGCGCACCGAAGACGGATTAAGGGTGGACCACAAGCTGATCCATTCTGTCGGCGAACCGCGTCTGACCACTCTCTGCGAGCTCTCAAACAAGGGACAGGTCCCCATTCGAATCAGGAGCATGACCGCATTCAATCTGGCCGGAATCACGCCCTATGCGCCGGATGACGCACCGCGCAGATTGTTTCTGCATGAGATTCGCACGCGATGGAGTTCCGAGGGGCGGCATGTCCGAACGCCACTTGAAGACCTGCTTCTCGAACCCTCGTGGGCGGGATTCGGAACTCGCTGTCATCGGATCGGACAGGTGGGCTCGATGCCGGCCAATGGTCATTTTCCATGGATGGCAATCGAAGACTCCCAAGCCGGAGTCTTCTGGGGGGTGGCATTGAATGTGGTGGGTTCGTGGCAGATGGAGGTTTCCCGTCAGGGTTACGACGTGGTTCTGAGCGGCGCCCTGGGATCTTCGGATTTCACCCATTGGTCGCCGACGCTGAACCCCGGCGAAAACCTGAAGACCCCCTCCGCGACATTGAGCTGTGCACACGGAGGTTTTGAGGACATCTGCCAGGCGCTCCTGACCACAAACCAAACGAGCCGAAGGAAGTCGGCGCCCGATTATCGGATTGTATTCAACGAATGGGGCACGACATGGGGAAATCCCAGCGAGGCAAGAGTGGCCGCTTTGGCTCCCATGGCCAAAGCTCTCGGAGCGGATGTTTTCTGCATTGATGCGGGGTGGTATGCAGACAGGAATGGCAACTGGGGGAACATGCATGGGGACTGGGTGCCGTCGAAAAAAGCCTTCCCCGGGGGTCTCAGAAAGTGTGCCCGCAACATCGCCAGGAATGGCCTCGTGCCCGGCCTTTGGTTCGAAGCGGAAACCTGCGGGGTCAAATCCCGCCTTTTCCAAAAGAACTCTTTGCTTCTGGTCAAGGACGGGAAGCGCCTGCAGGTCGGTCAACGGGCCTTTCTCGATATGACGAAGCCGGCGTCCGTGCGCTACCTGGATCGCACGATGGCAAAGATTCTCCGGGATGGCGGTTTTCGTTATCTGAAACTGGACTACAACGATTCCATCGGCATCGGTGCCGACGGGGCGGATTCCCCCGGAGAAAAGCTGGAGTCCACGCTGCAAACCTCGCTGGAGTATTTCAAAAGCCTCAAGAAATCGCTTCCATCCCTCACCATCGAAAACTGCTCGTCGGGCGGGCACCGCCTCACCAATCCATGGATCGATGCCTTGGATCTGACCAGTTTTTCCGATGCGCATGAGGGAGTGGAAATCCCGATTATTGCCGCCAATCTGCAGGCGATTCTGCCCTCGCGCAAAAATCTGATTTGGTTTTGTGCCCGCGCGGACGATTCCGACGACCGGATCACTTACGGACTCTGTGCGACATTTCTTGGCAGGGTTTGCCTGTCCGGGGATATTGACCTTCTTTCCGGCGCTCAAGCCCGGCTGATTCGCAAGGGCCTGGATTTTTATCGGACACTTTCCCCGATCCTCGAGGGTGCGGTCTGGCATCGGTATGGCCCGGCGGAGCAAAGCTACCGGCACCCGGAAGGCTGGCAGTCGGTCGTGCGGTATTCAGCAGACCGTCAGTCCGCGCTCGTCGTGAACCACTCATTCGGCAATGCCCCCAACGCCCCGGTTTCGATCCCGCTCGCTCCGGGTTCCTGGAAGATCAAGGCAAAGTATGGAACAGCACAGGCCAAAGTCTGCAAGCCCGGATTACAGATCCATTTTTCGAGAGATTTCCAGGCCAATGCCACCGTCCTCACTTTGAAATAAAAGAAAATCGTGCCAACCGATAAGCCATGCGCTAGAACTTCGCCACCGCAAGGGAATGGGCGGGCAGGATCAACACGCGGGAGGGGCGGAGGGACTGCCATCTTGGTTCTGGATCGTCGGGGCTTTTTCCTGACCAGATCCAGACCCTCCTTGGCGAGGCGGGCAGTTCGACGCGGGTGGGGCCGAGTTCTTTGTTGATGAGGTAGAGGCATTGTTTACCGGCTTTGGCGCCCCGTCCCGAATAGACGCGCAGACCGTTCGTGGTGGGAACGGCAGCGAGTTCCGCCGGGTAAAAATCGTTCCAGATTTGCAGGGTCTTTCCGGTCGGCAAAAGTGACCCCCGCGGGCAATAGGCATCCCAGAGTTCGGGGGCGTCCTTGTTGTTCAGCCAGCGCGAATTCCAGACCATGACACCGTGGATCTGCGGCTCCATGAGATATTGACCGAGCATGTCAAACAGCACCAAACCGTGGCCAAGACTCGAGGCATGGCTCCAGCCCGTATTGTCAGGATGCCCCAGCCAGTCGGCGGAATTGGTCTCGGTCACAAGCAGGGGCACGGTCTGCCCATAGCGGGTGCCATACTTCTGCGACAGCACCGCGCGAATTTCATCCAGAGCTCGCAGTGCATTGACCGGGCGAGTCGCATAGGCCGCATAGCCCTTCCAACCATAGCAGGGATAATCATGCAGCGAAATCCAATCCGGTCGCACTTCTGCGGCGCGCAAAAAACCTGTCCACCAAGGCCCGCTCTTTTGGTGGGCGGGATCGACGAAGCCCGCCGTTTCGGGGCCGTTGACTCCCACCAGAATGCTCGGATCTTCCTCTTTCATGGCGCGGGCGAAGCGTGACCACGAGGCAGCAAATTCCTTCGCGGTCTGCGAGCCTTTCAGGTAGGGTTCGTTGCCGATTTCCCAGTATCGAACATGGTAGCCCTTGGTCTTGCTGTAACGCACCCAGGCGCGGGCAGCTTCGATCAGAGTCTCTTCAGAAATCTGTCCATGCCGTGCATCCTTGGGCTTGAAGGCAGCCTGCTGACAGATCACAACAACCGGCTCGGCCCGCACACGGCGGCAGGCACGCATGAATTCATCAAAGTCGAGTGGGTTCACCGCCCAAGCCTTGCCGTCGCGATTCGTAAAGAAGCGCTGGTCACCCGCGGGCCATGCCCACGAGCCAGTGAGAGCGGTCCGGGGCATGGCACGCTCATAGGGCGGCGTGCTCCAGAGGTGATTGTCGGACTTTTCGCCACCCGGAAAGCGCAACCAGCGCGAGCTAGTCCGCTTCCACTCGCGTTTCAGCTGTCCGCTCGAAATATTGCCATCAAGCAGATAGTTGGTATTGATACCAAGCTTTGCGGAAGCCACGGGGCGCCAATCGAGGTCCTCAAGGGAAAGGGGCGCGGCCAGGGCTTGGTTGAACCCCAAAATGACCACTGGCAGAAGCCGGAGAAGCCGACGTGATGCGCAAGTCACCATGCGCATCGGTCTTCTCTCTGGAAGGAGAAGAAACCCTTGTCTGCCCAAACCTGAAGCCCGTTGATCCGCATTTCGGTGAACCTGGGGGACAGTTCGCACGATTGCGATCTCCCTGCAATCCCAACGTTGCGCATGGTGTTCACTTGCTGACGGCAAACTCATTCATTACTCTACAGCCAGAGTGCAAATCTCCAGAAGTCCAAAAAATTTGCAAACCATGAATTACCCGCCAACCCTTGCCTGCAACACGGCGGGGAGAACCGCACCGCCGCCGCGGGTTTTCCAAGTCGGTGTTTGCCACTCAGCGATGAGTTGGCAGGCGTGAGGCCCCTTCACGGGAAACCAATGAACAGCGTGCCCTCCTATCTCAAAGACTTCGAACCGACCTGGCAAAGCGATCCCCGACGGGCCAATCTGGAGTGGTTCCGGCAGGCACGGTTCGGGTTGTTCATCCACTACGGACTTTATTCCGCGCTGGGAGCGGGGGAGTGGGTGCAATACCACCAGAAAATTCCCGTCGCGGAATATGCGAAGTTGAAGGACGGCTTCCGCGCCGAAAAGTTTGATGCGGATTTCATCACCGACCTCGCGCTGGAAGCCGGGATGAAGTATGTGACGCTGGTCACCTGTCACCACGACAGCTTTTGCCTCTGGGATTCGCAGGTCGAGCCCTTCAACAGCGTCAACTCGCCGTGCGGTCGTGACTTGGTGCGGGAGGTCGCGGAGCAGTGCGACAGGAAAGGGCTCGGCTTTTTTGCCTACTACACGTTCATGCTCAACTGGAAGCATCCCTGCTTTCTTTCCCGAGAGCATTTCGTCTATGCCCGCCCCGAATACGCCCGGCCCCAGCCGGAATATTTGTTCCGTTCCTTGGACGACTACCCGAAGTATGTCGCATACATGCAGGCCTGCCTCGGAGAGTTGCTCCGGCTGGAATATCCGCTCGCGGGAATCTGGCTCGACATCATCAGCGCGTATTATCTCAAGCCCGAGCTCGTGCCGCTGGCGGAAACGTATGGACAGATCCGGCAAGCACGACCGGAGGCGCTGATCGCCTACAAGCAGGGAGCGACCGGCGAGGAGGACTTCGCGTCACCGGAGTTTTCCTTCAAGTCGCACGCCGGACCGTTGCGCAAGCAGGGCAATCTGGAGGCTGCCGCCCGCGCCGAACGGGCCTGGGAGCTGAACCGGCACAAGCACAATGAGATCTGCATGACCTTGCAAAAGGGAGGCTGGGGCTACACGAAGGATGCCGCCCACTTGTCGGCGGACGAATTGCTCGACGGACTTGCGCACGCGCTTGCGCATGATTGCAACATGCTGGCGAATGTCGGACCGCTGCCGGACGGTTCGATCCATCCGGACGATGCGAAAACGTTGCGCGAGACCGGACGGCGGATCCGCAGCGAGGGCTGGCCGGTGGCGGACGTCTCCCGACAGGCCGGTCAGCAGGAACACGCGACCGACGCCGCCGCGGAATGAACGATTTTCAAAACAGCCGCGTTGCAATCGTCGCCGCGCCGCGCACACTCATTGGCCAATGAATTCCAGCACGCTCCTCCACCGCGAATCCCATGAGTTCGACGTCTGCGTCATCGGTGGCGGGATGTCGGGGCTTTGTGCAGCGATCGCCTCCGCGCGCAATGGTGCCCGTACCGCACTCGTCCACGAGCGGCCGGTCCTCGGCGGCAACGCCTCCTCGGAAATCCGCATGTGGATCTGTGGCGCTCGCGGCCCCCACAACAAGGAGGCCGGAATCCTCGAGGAAATCCAGCTCGAGAACCAATACCTCAACCCGACAGGGCACTATTCGATCTGGGACAGCGTCCTCTACGCCAAGGCGCAGTTTCAGCCGGGCCTGACCGTTTTTTTTAATACTTCGTGCGTCGATGCCGGGATGGAGGGCGACCGCATCGGCACGGTGACCGCCTGGCAGCTGACCAGCCAGACATGGAACACGATCCGCGCGCGCCATTTTGTCGATTGCTCGGGCGACAGCATCCTCGCCGCGCTGACCGGTGCCGGGTTCCGCGTCGGACGCGAGGCGCGCGCTGAATTCGACGAGGACATCGAGCCCGTGCTGGCCGACCTCAAGACGATGGGCAATACCCTGCTCATCCAGATCCGGCGCACCGACGAACCCCATCCGTTCGTCGCTCCCGCATGGGCCTACAAGTTTGAAAAACCCGAAGACCTCGAACATCGCGTCCGCGGCGTCAATGGGGACAACTTCTGGTGGATCGAGGTTGGCGGCCTTGCCGACACGATCCGCGACGCCGAACAGATCCGCGACGAGTTGATGCGCATCACCTACGGGGTCTGGGACTATATCAAGAATGTCTCACCCGAGCGCGAGAAGGCGGAGACGTGGGCGATCGAGTGGATCGGGTCGCTCCCCGGCAAACGGGAAAACCGCCGCTATATCGGCGACCACACCCTGACCCAGAACGATGTCGCTGCCGGAGGAGAGTTTCCCGACGTCGTGGCCTACGGCGGCTGGCCGATGGACGATCATCATCCCGCCGGTCTGCTCTATCCCGGAGAACCGACGATTTTCCATCCCGCCCCGTCTCCCTATGGCATCCCGTATCGGTGCCTCTACTCTCGCAACATCGCCAACCTCCACTTTGCCGGGCGCAACATTTCGGTCACTCACGCGGCTCTTTCTTCGACACGTGTGATGGCAACATGCTCGCTACTCGGTCAGGCCGCAGGAACGGCCGCCGCGCTCTGCGTCCGCTTCGATTGTGCCCCCCGCGCGATGGCATCGGGCGACAAATTGGACGTATTGCAGCGCACCTTGCAGGACGACGATTGCTGGCTGCCAGGCTTCACGCGCCCGGTCAGCGATCTCGCAAATGCCGCCCGGCTCTCGGGCGACGGCGAAAATCTGGCTGCCCTGATCGACGGCACCGACCGCGACCGTCCCGACGAGGTTCATGCCTGCACGCTCCCTCCGGGCGGCTCCGTGGAATTTCGTTGGGACGAGCCGGTCCACCTCGGCGGCATCCGTCTGGTCTTCGACAGCGACTTCACCTTGAACAAACGCATGCCCTGCACGTATCCGCTGAAGGGCACCCGCTGCGCCGTTCCCCAGACGCTCGTCAAAAGCTTCCGGATCGAGGTTCTCGACGACGCGGGCGGCTGGCTTCCCGTCGTCTCCGAGGCGCTCAACTACCAACGCCTCGTGCGCTCCGTGGTCGACCGGACGACCACCGCCTGCCGGTTGACCGTCCTGACGACATGGGGCGCACCGGAAGCGCGCGTCTTCGCCTTCGAACCCGTTCCCATCATCCCCGACCCCGCGAAATTGGCCCGCGTTCCCGAAGGCCCCACCATCTCGCAGGTGCGCGAAGCCAGCGACCCCGCCGATCTCGCCCCGCCCGACTCGATCGTCACCCCCGGCCGCGCCTTCCCAGGCATCAGCGCCTGATCAGGCGGGCCCTGGCTTTTTGCCTGCACGCCCGCGCTTTGAACGCGTTGATGCTGAGGTGCCGTCCCCGGAACACCCACCACACCGAGCATCTCGCCCCCATTCAGGACGGCGCGGCGACTTCCTCCTGCAGGAGCCACCGCCAGACGGGGATGGAAGGGATGTCTCCAACCGGATCCGGGCTGTTGTATGTGAGGAAAAACCTGTCTTTGATCCCCAGGGATTTCGACGCCTGCCGGATCCCATCCAGTTCGCGCTTACGGTTGCCTTCGTGGAATTCCCAGCAGACCTGGATCGCCGACTTGGGGCGGCCGCCGTCGGCGATGACGAAGTCGCACTCCCCGTTGTCGCGGAAGTAAAAGAACTCATGTCCCCGGCGGCGCAGTTCGATGGCAACGAGGTTTTCGAGGAGCTTTCCCCGGTTTTCTGAAAAGTTGACCGCGAGCTGTTTGAACCCGGTGTCGAAGAGGTAGCATTTGACCGGGTTGGCCGTGCGCTGGCGCTGGGAACGCGCAAACTTTTCGGAGAGGATCACAAAAAATGCCTCCTCCAGGTAGCCGAGATAATTGGCGATTGTCCTCTTGCTGGCCTCGATCCCCCGGGTCTTTAGAGTGGCGGTGAATGCCGAGATCGAGAAGAGGTCGCCGGCCTGGTCCACCGCATGGCGCATCAGGCTTTCCAGCGTCTCCTTGGCTCGAACGTCGTATCTTTCCAGGATGTCCCGGTAATACGTCGTCTGAAAGTAGCTTTGCAGGAGCTGCCGCTTGCGCAGTGCGGACGGGCTGGAGGCCACATCCGGGAACCCCCCGCCGCGCAAGTAGTCGTCGAAAGCGCCGAGGATCTTTCCCCTCGCCGTCCCGTGCAGAATTGCAGGGCTGACCGCGATCCCGCGCAGCCCGAGATATTCGTGGAAAGAATACGGGAACATCGCGAGCTCGACGCACCGCCCCCTCAGCTCCGTGGCCACCTCGCGGCTCAACAGCTTCGAATTGCTGCCGCTGATCACGATGCGAAAGCTCCGCCGGTTGTGCAGCGTGCGGATGACCCGGCTCCACCCGGACAGTTGTTGGACCTCGTCGAAAAACAGGAACCTGGGTGCCCGGCCCGCTAGTTGATAGTGCGCGGTCAGCAGCGCATCCACCGGGTCGTGCCCCAACTCCGGCAGCCGGTAATCCTCGAAATCCACAAAAAGGATTTCCTCCTTCTTAACCCCGGACACCAACAGTCCTCGGATCATCTGGAAAAAATAAAATGTCTTCCCCGCCCGCCTCGGCCCCACGATGGCCAGGATATCCTTGAGGCCTTCCAGCGCGGGATGCGCCGCCTCACGCTCCACCAGATCCGGAAGAGCAAATTCCTCCAGCCATTCCGAAACAATGGATTTTGCAGCTTCCGACATGCCTTGAAGTGTTTTGTATAAAAAACAGTTTGTCCAGATATTGTTTCTTATGTCTTCTGTTTCACAGTCTTTATGAACCAGGCATTCATGTCATAGTGCGCGGCAAAGCGGGTGCGGAAGTGGAATTTGGCAACAGCCTGTTCATCGCAGAATATGCGGATGGATTTATCTTTCATCACGAACTTTGCGAAGCCGCTTCGCCCGGAGATTCCAAATGGCTGATGAGCCGTTATGAAAAGCTCCGGGAGCACAGCGGAGCCCAACTTGCTGAAGGCGGTGCTGTGTGAAGGAACAGAGAAGAATGAAGCTTACTTGCCTTTGTAATTTTCAAAAAAAGGCCAAATTAATCGCCAGGATTCTCTCTTTGACCACATTCCGGGTAATGGAGGAGTGAAGTCTTCGCTTCGCGCAGGATTCATGCCGCTCATTCCTGACCCCGCGTTCCCGAAGGCCCCACCATTTTCCAGGTGCGCGATGCCATCGCCCCCGCCGATCTCGCCCCGCCCGACTGTCAATTCCCGCAGAAGACCTTTCGCACGGCCTCGTAAGCTTCCTTGGTGCGGCGGAACTCGTCGAGGACGCCTTTGTTATTGAATGTGCGCGGACGCCCGAGCGCAAAGCCGCCGCTGCAGGTACGCGTGTCGGCGAAGTGCCAGATCGCGATGCCGCAGAAGCGCGCATCCGCCAGCGCGGCGCGGCATGCTTCGCTCAGGTAGCGGGCTTGGAAGGCTTCGGAGAAAAAGTCGCCATGGGAGTCGCGCCAGCCGTAGAGGCACTCGACGCCGATCTCGGAGATCAGGACCGGCTTGTCGGCGAACCCGCGCGCGTGCAGATCGGCGAGATGCGTGTCGAACGCCGGAGCGATCAATGCCACCGGATCGGGGTGACCGGGATCGCTATACCAGCCCGGATAGAGATTCAGGCTGATGATGTCGCACAGGGACAGATAACGGTCCGTCCCGGGGCGGTTGGTCGCATAGGTCACGAGCCGTGTCGGGTCCATCTCCCGGATGAGCTGGAACGACTCCGCGTAAATTTCCTCCGTCACCGGCAAGTCGCTCCTGCCCTCGTTGAGAAACCCCCACAGGATGACGCTCGGGTGGTTCATGCTGGCCTCCACCATGGCGGCAAGAGCCTGCCGGTGGTGGTCGCGAAAGTTCGGGTCGCACAGCACCTGTTCTGACTGACCCCAGCCGAGGTTTTCCTCCCAGACGAGCATCCCCATGCGATCACACAAATCGAGAAACCGTTGATCCTGATGATAGTGGCAGCCCCGCACAAAGTTGCAGCCCGCGTGGCGCAACAGGGCGAGATCGGATGCCATCTGAGCCTCGGACGTCGCGGAACCGCAAGACGGATGCCACTCGTGGCGGTTGAAGCCCCGCAGTTGCAAGGCGTCTCCGTTGAGCATCAGCTTCCCACCGATGACCTCGACACGGCGTAACCCGAACGAATCGACGGCATCATCGACCGCCCGACCGTCCGGCGCGATCAACCGCACTTCGGCTTCATGCAAGTGCGGAGATTCCAACGACCAGAGCTTGGGATTCCGGACGCACGCATCGAAGATGGTTTTCTCTCCCGGCGGCGGGCACGGCACCTGTCTGACGACTTCACCGTCAAGGCGGAATTCCAGCACGTGCCCATCGGGCGGGGGGCCATCCACGTTTACACGGAACTCGACCGCGCCCTCACGATAGCCGGATGTCGGAAGAATCGAGAACCTGGCCACCGACGGGTGTGAATCCGGCAGGTGGTCCAGCCGCGCCGGTCGCAGGATGCCGCCATGCTGGTAGAAATCGAAGGAAGGTTCGTGCATCGGCGTCCGTTCGGCGTCGAACCGATTATCCGCCACGACAATCAACTCGCGTGGCCCCGCTCCGGCCGGCACATCGACCGTGAATGGTGCATACCCGCACGTGTTGCGCCCCAGCCACCCACCGTCAACCACCACCTTCGCCCCGATCGATACGGCGCCGAAGCGAAGACACCCACGGCAACCGGGCGCAAGCTCGATCATCCGCCGATAGCTTCCCAAGCCCCTCCGGCCGGCATCACCGGGCAACACGTCAAACGCCGAAGGCACATATGCCAACGCCGAAAAATCACAGGAATCTTCCTCCCTCCGCTGAAAAGCGAATTCCCAGTATCCGGTGAGTGATTCGGTTTTTCGGATTCGGTGTCTCAATGGGAGTCGTATCAGGCGCAGACAATCGTGCCCATGGCCATCGGGGTGACATGCGGGGATCCGTGTGTGGTTCGCATCCAGCCGAGGTGGACGAGATCGGGCACCCCGTCGGCATTGTTCTGATAGTGATAGCGGATCATGTGAGCGCGTACACGTGAGCCGGCTTCGAGGAGGAGAGGAAGGCCCCGGCGTCCGAGGAGCGGCCCCACCGGAATGGAAACCCGCATCTCCCAAGCCACGGGCTCGGTGGCATCTCCTCCAGGGAGAAACTTCGTGTGGCTCTGGATGCCCGGAAGTATCCACTCCCTGTCCATCTGGATGCGGGAAAGCTGGTCGCTGTCAATGGCGTTACAGGGGAAGCTGGGGGGCATCTCCCACGAATGATATACCTCGGTGAGCGCTCCGTAAGCCGAGGCCTGGATTTCGGCGTATTCCAGCCCATCGCATCCCACATCAAGAAAAACCTCCACGGTATCCTCCATGTGCAGGAGATGCTTTCGTCCGACGAAAGAGGAGTTCGGACGCTCTCCCAGCCCGAAAAAACCGAAGTGGATGTATTCTGGTTCCCACGCAGCAAATCCACAGGTTCGGATGGCCTCCAGGTTGGATCGCCCGTCAAATGGACTATGATAGGCAAGGACAAAATTGCGGGTTTTCCCACCGCGCTCAAAAAGAAACGTGTCCACACTCGAAGTCCCCGGATCCCAGCGTGGCGCTGTCAGATCCGAGCCCGCCTTCACCAAGGAGTCCTGAACCCTTCGAGGCACGATCAAAGCAGATTGCATTGGATCAGTCTGGAAGCGGAGTGGACGGTTGCGATCTCCCTGAGATCGCAACGTTGCGAATTTTGGGGTCTGGCCAGCCCGTTGCCGCCACTGAAACACTTGCAAACCGATGCGCTTAACCACTATACCTTCGTCACGGAGGCTTCTGACCCCCTCTCTGCGCCCAAAGCAAGTGGTGGCAGGTGATGGGGGTCGTTGCAGTTAGGAGAGAATCGAAATGAGACTATGGTATAGGTCGGCAGCAACAGAGTGGAAGGAAGGGTTGCCGATTGGCACTGGCCGCCTCGCGGCCATGGTGCTTGGTGACGCCGGCCATGAGCGATTAGCTTTGAATCACGAATGGCTATGGCGTGGAACAGGCAGAAACCGGGAGCCGGACAAGTCTGCACACCTGCTGGCTGGCGTTCGGGAATTGATTCTTGCCGGAGAATATGAGAAAGGGAACCTTGCAGGCAACAATGCTTTTGGTGGTGGAGGCGGTCGTGTGAGCAAAGAGAAACCCAACAGGGTCGATCCTTACCAGCCTGCCGGAGATTTTCTTGTATCGCTCAACCACGGTGAGGCCACCGGCTACACGCGTGAGCTGGATCTGGATCGGGCCGTGGTGACCGTTGCCTACGAGGCCGACGGCAATTCATTCAAGCACGAATATATCGCACATATCGATTGGGACCTCTTGTTTGTGCGAATCTCTGCAACCCGGCCCGTCGACGGGGAGTTTCGGCTCAGCCGCACGAAAGACTCCGGGTGCTTCCTCAACTTTCAGTCCCTTTCTGAAACCCTTGTCATGGACGGACAGTTCGAGGGGGGGATCGGCTTCAGGACCGAAGTCAGATTGCTGTCAACAGATGGCCAGCCTCACTTTGCCGATGATAAGCTGGAAATCAAGGGAGCGGCAGAGGCCGTGTTTGCAATCAATATCGGCACGTCCGCCAAAAGTGGCGCCGCCTCCGAGGAATGCCATCGGCATCCCTCTCCCATTTCCTCGTGGGTTGATTTGCGCAAGACGCATGTGGAGGCTGCAAGAAGATATCTTGGCGGATTGACCCTTGAGGTCGATGCGTCTGGCTCCGATGAGCCAACCAATGAGCGCTTGCAAGCGATGCGCGAGGGAAAAGACGATCCCTCGCTGCCTCTGCTCTACTTCAACTACGGTCGCTATCTGCTTGTTGCGAGTTCGGCGACAGGTGAACTCCCGGCCAACTTGCAGGGTAAATGGAATGAGAGGATCAACCCGCCGTGGGATTGTGACTACCATCATGACATCAATCTGCAGATGAATTACTGGCCTGCGGAAAGCGGCAATTTAGTCTACACGACCGAGGCGCTGTTCAAGCACATCGAGCGTGGTGTGCCGCATGGTCGCAAAGCTGCGCACGACTTGTACGGATGTCGTGGCGTATGGTTTCCGTTACAAACGGACTGCTGGGGGCGAGCCACGCCGGAATCCTGGGGCTGGGCGGTGTGGATTGGTGCCGCCGCCTGGCTGGCACAGCACATGTGGTGGCACTACGAATACGGATTGGATAACGAGTTCCTTCGCGTGCGAGCCTATCCCTTCTTCAAAGAGGTGGCGGCCTTTTACGAGTCGTATCTGATCGAAGACGACTCTGGTACCCTGCAGGCCGTTCCATCTCAATCACCGGAGAACAATTTCAAAGGTGCAGATAATGTGCCGTCGTCCCTCTGTGTCTCCTCGACCATGGATATACAACTGGCTCGGAATGCCCTGCACTATGCGCTTCGGTCTGCAGAACAACTCGGGGTTGATCCCGAGAAGCAGGCGTTGTGGACGAGCATGTTGGACAAACTTCCTCCCCCGAAGATTGGTCGCAAAGGCCAGTTGCAAGAGTGGAACGAAGATTTCGAAGAATGCGAACCATCCCACCGGCATGTGTCCCACCTGATCGGTTTGTATCCCGGCGATGCCATCGATCCAGATGAAACACCGGATCTGTGGCATGCGGCACGCCGGGCCTTGGAATTGCGCCTTGAAGCCGGTGGAGGACATACGGGGTGGAGCCGGTCATGGGTCTCGTGTTTGTTTGCTCGTCTGGGCGATGCTGACAAGGCTTGGGATCACCTTTCTCACTTAATCACAGACTTTGCGACAGACACACTGCTCGACCTGCATCCCCCCGGGATCTTCCAAATAGACGGCAACTTTGGAGGCACAGCTGCAATCCTCGAAATGCTGCTACAGAGCTATCATGGTGAAATACACTTCTTGCCTGCCCTGCCGACTGCTTGGCCGAACGGAAAGGTTTCCGGACTGAGGGCTCGCGGTGGAATCACTGTCGGAATGGAGTGGGAGCAAGGCAAATTGGTTAGTGCATCGATAAAGGGGGCGGTGTCGAAAGAGTGCACGATAGCTCATGCCCCGCAACTATGCCAGATCGTCAACTCTGCCGGGCGACAAGTCGTTCACAATAGGAGAGGTCATCGGATCACATTCGACATGAAGAAGGAGGAGCACTATCAATTGAAGGTCAGACCTATCTCTTCAGTCGGGACCGGGCCATTGTGAAAATTGATAAAGGCCATTCAAGGTCATCCATCACAAAATGCGCCAAGTGAGCGGTCGATATTGTCTTGTCCCGTTCATTCGTCTTAGACTCTGCAGTATGCACCTCCGGTGACTCCTTCCTCTCGTTCTGGCTGCTTTGCCAGGCGGAAGAAAAAACGAACTGGCCCAATAAAATCCAACAAAAAAACTAAAGACCTCACATGAACCACACAAAGACCATTGCCGCATCTGATTTGGCCGAAGGAACCCAAAAGGCCGTGATGGTCGCAGGGCAGGAGGTCGCCCTCTTTCATCACGAAGGGAAAATCACGGCACTCTGCGGCAAGTGCCCGCACAAGGGCGGTCCGCTGGCTGAGGGGAAGGTGGAACACGGGCCAGACGGTGTACGCCGTGTTGTGTGTCCCTGGCACGGTTGGCAGTTTGATATCGCGACCGGCGACGCGCCTAATGGTTCGGTTCGCCAGGCAGTGCATGACGTGAAGATCGAGGATGGGATGATCGCTGTGTCCGACTCACCTTCGATTCCGGCGGTGCTCCCGCCAAAGCGTGACGATCCGCTGGCCGACCTGCGGAATCTGGCCTACCAAACCACGCCAACGTCACTGAATGTTCTTGGCATCTCCACGACGAACATGGGGACGCAACTCGAGCGCTACTCAACGAGTGAGGCGGCCCTGGAAAAAGCGCTCGAATATGCGGCGGCCGAACATGGGGCGGCCACACGAATGATCAAACTGCGCGATCTGGGTTTCCGCCACTGTGAAGGTTATTACAGTCATTCAGCGTCCGCCTGCACCTGGCCGTGTTCCATCATGGAGCAGGATGCCAATGACGGAATGAACCAAGTCTACCGGGACATGGTCTTGTGGGCCGATGTGGTGGTCCTGGCAACGCCCATTCGCTGGGGCAATGCCTCGTCGCTCTACTACAAGATGGCTGAGCGACTCAACTGTGTGCAGAACCAAATCACCCTCAACGATCGGGTGCTGATCCAGTCGAA
>JBGTAR010000377.1:0-4289 GCA_041749815.1 Terrimicrobiaceae bacterium | reverse complement strand
TTGAGCGTACCGTCCGTACGGAGTCGCCGGGTTGCTGTCAAAGACAAAGAGATGGACTGAACTTGGGCCGCTTGGCGTTCCGAGCCGCACGTCATAAAACCGCATGTTTTCGCTCTCACTGAAAGCAGCATAGTTTTCCACTTCTCCGGAGATTAAACTCCGTTCCCAGGTCTGCCCGGGCGCATGGTCGGCAAAATTGATGTCCGTGTTCGGTGTGGCCACGAAACCCGCCCGAACGGCATTTTCGAAGTATTGCAGATAGGGATTGCTCAGCGAAACATGAGCAACTGACGGAACATGATCATCTCCGACATCGCCGTAGTCATGGTTGCCGAGTGTCGGGACGAACCGGTTGTAAAGCGGCGCCCCAGCAGGATAGGGATACTCGACTGGGATCTCCGTTGTTTTAGGATAGATATAGGCGGTGAAATTTTTCCCGATGTTGACATCAATCGTTGAGGCCTGACCAAGGACATAGTTGTTGTCGCCCACCGAGACCACAAAATCAGGGTTCCAGCTTCGGACCATGTTCGCGACACGGTCCAGTGGAAAGATCTGGTCGGCCAGAGTTTCGCCGAAGTCGCCGATCACAGCAAAACGAATGGCACCTGGCCCGTTTGGGACGGTCTGGGCGGGGAGCCTGGGCGCTCCGAGTGCAACGGCAGCGGACCCGGTGAGCCGGAGGAAGTCCCGACGATTCATGCCTGGCTTTGCAAGTTGTGGATGAGGATGGTGATTTTCAGGTGGAAATTTCATGGCACAGGTGATCGATGATGGCGGAGGGGGCCCCTTATGATTTTAGGTTCATCCAGGGGGTCCTGTCAGTGACATTTTTGTCGCGAATGATACAGCGCATGTGGTGATGGGTCATCATCCCCATGCGAACCCAAGACAACGGAAGCGAACACCAAGGGATTCATGCATATCGTCATTTGAGCAAATGCCTCGACCGCCCCCTTTTGTTCGGCTGGGCATGAAGATTTAAAAAACCGGTCGACAATTCAGGTGACCCAATCTGATAGTGGTTCGAGGCTTTTCTCTACGCTCTAAAAAAATGGATCTTATCACAGCCATCGATTCCGTCGAAAAGATCATCGGCGATCACCGTAAATTCATGGGCGATCAATTCATGCCCTATAAGAACCACGTTTATCGGGTCATCAATTTTTGTTTCATGTTTCATGATCCAACCAGGGATGATGCCGAAAAGGTTGCTATTGCTACTGCCTTCCATGATCTCGGAATGTGGCCGGGGGACAAAATCGACTACTTGGATCCTTCCATCAGGCTCGCCCAGGAATACCTCAGATCGACTGGCCACGCTGATTGGATCGAGGAAATCTCACTGATGATCGAATATCATCACCGATTCAGAAGGTGCCCCGGGCATTTCCCAACTCTGGTCGAGGTGATGCGCAAAGGCGACTGGGTGGACGCAACGATGGGAATCAGACGCTTTGGTCTGCCTCGTGGCCAGGTTAAAAGGGTCCAGAATGAGATCGAGAACCTTGGTTTCCACGACAATCTGGTGAGGATTGCGATGAAAGAGTTTTGGAAACGACCGTTCAACCCTCTTCCAATGATGAAATGGTAGCCCCAGCCAATCATCACGACCTTTGTTCTCTCACCACAAAATGGAAACCAGATATCTCTATACTTCTGGGTCCGGGGAGGCAAATTTCAGCCCTTCGCAGAGGGCATGAGAAATAATGATTCGATCAAAAGGATCCTGATGAATGTTGGGAAGCTTTTGGAGATGCCAGATCTCGGCATCGCCCAGGGGTTGATACTCTATACCGTGCATGCCCAGCACTTGTAGAATATAGTTTTATATATGGTCACATCAACAAAGATACAGATAGGAATCGACAGTTTTGTCAAAGCGGCACTCGACCCAAAGACCGGGTGTGCTTTGGAGCCTGCCCGGCATTTGAGTGAGCTTTTGGAAGCCATTTCGCTTGCTGATGAGGTGGGCCTGGATGTTTTTGGAATTGGGGAGCATCACAGGCCGGAATTTCTGGATTCCGCACCCAGTCTGCTTCTTGCGGCTGCCGCAGCCCGCACAAAAAACATCCGGCTGACCAGTGCAGTCACCGTCCTGAGCGCGGCGGACCCGGTGCGGGTTTTTCAGGAATTTGCCACTCTCGACCTGCTTTCCCAAGGGCGCGCGGAGATCGTGGCCGGGCGAGGGTCCTTTGTGGAGGCGTATCCCCTCTTTGGACTGAAGTTGGAGGATTACGATTCCCTCTTTACCGAAAAACTCGACCTGCTTCTCGCGATCCAAAAAAATCCCACGGTGCACTGGAGTGGCAGGCATCGCGCTGCGCTGACGGGTCAGGGCATCCATCCGCGCCCACTGCAGAATCCCCTCCCCATTTGGCTGGGAGTCGGCGGCACGCCAGCCTCGTTTGTTCGGGCGGGAACGCTGGGGCTGCCCCTCATGGTCGCAATCATCGGAGGAGAGCCCCACCGCTTCCGTCCCCCCATCGACAGGTATCGGGAAGCCGGGCTGAGCTCAGGTCACCCCGCTGAGCAACTCAAGGTTGGCGTCCATGCCCTCGGGTATGTTGCGGATCATTCCGATCAGGCTGCCGCAGAATTTTTTCCCGGCTATGCAGAAAGTTTTGGCGAAATCGGACGCGAGCGTGGCTGGCCCCCCGTGAGTCGAGCCCAATTTGATGCCATGCTTGGGCCGAGAGGGGCCTTCCTTATCGGCGATCCGGGACGGGTCGCAGAAAAAATCCTGATCCTCAATGAGTCTCTTGGGGGGATCTCACGAATCTCCTTTCAAATGAGTATCGCCGCCCTGCCGCACAAACAACTCCTACACGCCATCGAGCTTTTGGGAACAAAGGTCGCGCCGATGGTTCGGGGGGCGTTGTAGAAAGGACAAGGATTGAACAAAAGGAAATGAAAACAACCAAGAATCAAGGGCTTGCGAACTCAAGAAACAAGCGGGGTTGCTCACCGCGCACCCACGGGTAACCACAACCCGACGCCATGGAAGCATCTCCGAGACCTTGCAAGCGGGCAATGAACGCGGCATCTTAGCTCTTGCTATGTCAGATCTCACACTTCTTGTTTTGGCGGCCGGTATGGGCAGCCGCTATGGCGGGCTCAAACAGCTCGATCCCATGGGGCCATCGGGGGAGACCTTGCTCGATTATTCCGTGTTTGATGCCTTGCAAGCCGGATTTAACAAGGTGGTTTTTGTGATTCGCAAAGATTTTGAGGCGGAATTTCGAGAGCGCGTGGGGGCTCGATATCTTGGACGGGTTGAGGTGGATTATGTGTTTCAGGATCTCGCGGATCTGCCTGATGGATACGCAGTCCCCGAAGGCCGGGAGAAACCATGGGGCACCGCCCATGCGATTTGGGCGGCACGGGAGGCGGTTCAGCAGCCATTTCTTGCGATCAATGCTGACGATTTTTATGGAACGGATTCCTACCGGCTTCTCGCAAGGCACCTTGCCAGTGCAAAGGATGGTGAATTTGCCATGGCCGGCTACAAGCTTAGAAACACGCTCTCCGAGCATGGTACCGTTTCCCGCGGCATCTGCCGGGTCAATGGGGAGGAGACCCTTCTGTCCGTCCAGGAATTTACCAAGCTGGAAAAACGTGATGAAGGGGCTGTTGATCTGGAGGACGGACAAACCGCCTTCACCGGAGATGAGCCCGTCTCCTTGAACTTCTGGGGATTCACGCCCTCGGTTTTTCAGTCGCTTGAAAAAAATTTTGAAGCCTTCTTGGCGGCGGAAGGCACGGCGATGAAGAGTGAGTTTTATATCCCTTCTGCCGTGGCCGCCATGGTCACCTCCGGTGAGGCTTCGGTCAAAGTCCTTCGGACCGATGCCACGTGGTTTGGCGTCACCTACCGGGAGGACAAACCTGGAGTTGTCGCCCGGTTGTCGCAGTTTGTGAACGACGGCAAATACCCCTCCCCCCTTTGGTCATGACCGCCAAACTTTACGGGATTCTGGACCTTGGTTATGTGACCGCTGATCGGGCGCTACAAACAGCAGGGAAAATGCTGGAAGGAGGCGTGGGCCTGTTGCAACTGCGCGCGAAAGGCCATTCACCGGAATCACTTCTTGGTTTGGCCAACCAACTCAGCCCTCTTTGCAAGACGGCCAAGGTGCCATTCATTGTGAATGACTATCCCGAATTAGCCAAAGCCTGTGGTGCGGATGGGGTGCATGTGGGTCAGGACGACCTGTCGGTCGCTGAAACGCGGGCCCTTGTCGGTCCCGGAATGATGGTTGGCAAATCCACTCACAGCCTCGCCCAAG
>JBGTAR010000376.1:0-36452 GCA_041749815.1 Terrimicrobiaceae bacterium | reverse complement strand
TTGATGGGGGCTGTGCGCCCCCAAACCCCGCACCGCTCGCCGCGGCAGGCGTTCGGGGGGAACTCTCAAGAGCCTGCCTGCGGCAGGACCAAAGATAATGCAGCGAAACTTTAACTTTTTTCTTGCATGACTACATGCCTGTGATCCGTGGTTTGCCGTATAACCTTTGCTGGGTTTCCCCCAATCAGTTCATTGGGCCCTGCGCCTTTGACCACCACGGCCCCGGCCGCACAGACCGTATTTGAGTGCAAGGTCACCCCCGGCGCGACAAAAACTTGTGCGCCGACCCAGGAACCGTCTCCGATGACGATGGGTTTGGTGACCAAATCAAATGTCTCTTTTAGAAAATCATGGGAGCCAGTGCACAGAAACGCCCGCTGAGAAATACACACGTGAGATCCGATATGAACCGGGGCAAGCGAGAGAATCAGAACCTCATCTCCAATCCAGACGTAGTCGCCAATCTTAACTTTCCAGGGAAACGTGATGTTCACGCGACTTCTGATCACCACACCTTTACCAACTCTCGCCC
Organism: Terrimicrobiaceae bacterium; assembly: GCA_041749815.1. Lineage (GTDB taxonomy): Bacteria > Verrucomicrobiota > Verrucomicrobiia > Chthoniobacterales > Terrimicrobiaceae > JAJTZA01. The sequence continues at coordinate 35,920 of JBGTAR010000376.1, read as the reverse complement.
CAAATGCTCTCAGAGCTCCTGACTTCAAGCGTGACGGGACAGGAAACCAAGGCGCAAAAAGCAGGCTGCGCACCACCCACCAAAGTCCCTCTTTCCATGCAGGTGCGCCTCTTGAAAACTCTTGATTTTGAAATTTGGACAAGTCAGGCATGGGAGGAAATCACAGGGTCGGGAGCTCCACGCTCGCTGGCAGGTACTTGCGATAGGTTTTCACGTATTGGGGTACCAATTTTGCCCATGCAAACTGATCAGAGGCCCGTTTGGAAAGCATCTTGCGATCGCTCTCGGACCAGCCCTCCTGAAGCCGGGCTTTTGCTTCTCCAAGAACTGCCTGGAGGGAGGAAATCTCAGGCTCCGCTATAAACACACCCTCAACCCCCCTCCACGCAACCCATGGTGTTGTTGCAGTGGTCAAGACCGGTGTCCCACAATGAAGAGCTTCCAGCACGGCAATTCCAAAATTTTCAGAATGTGTGGGAAGGCAAAACATATTGGCAGCTTGGAGATAGGTCCATCGCTGATCATTCCAGATGGAACCAATCCAATCGATCCTTGGCAGGGACGATTCAAGGCGGTCAGCCTGTTTGTGGAGGGTTGCCAAATATCCCGGATCACCATCGCCCACAATCACAAGGCGCCAGCTTCGGAAATCAGGTTTACAAACAGCCAGGGCATCGATCAGCAAATGGAGCCCTTTTTTGGGATCCACACGCGATAGAAAAACCATCACAAGTTCCTCGGGGCTCCAGCCCAGAGCAATTCTGGCGCGGGCCTCATCTGGCGAACGCACGTCACGGCATCCCAAGGGAAGGACTTCCACATGAGGATGAGGGAGGACTTTTAGCAAATGCTCTTTCTCCATGGGACTCGCAACAAACAGGGCCGCCGCTCCCATCAAAAACGATTTTTCTTTGAGGTGAAAATAAGGCCACTTTTTCCACCAACGGTGCCGGAAGGCCCATGGTTCCAGCATGCCATGAGGCGAGACCACATAGGGACGGCCCGCCTTTCTCAAGACTCCCGCAAGCTTTGAATGAGAGAGATTCCAGAGCCCATGGAAATGATGGATCGCCGTTTTGTCGGCCATGTCCGGTCCATCCACAACTTGGGTGTTGCCAGTCATTAGGGCCCCACGCAATCCTTCCACAGAATTTTCGATTCCACCGATTTGATGCTCTTTTGGGGGAAGAATGAAACGCACGGTCAACGGCTCCTCGGGCGAAAACCCAGCGGCTTGAGGTGCTGCGGCATCAGGTGCCCCGATTTTCTTCTCTCCGCTCATGATTTCCTCTCCGCCATTTTTAACGCATAGAGTTTCAAAAAGGCCTTGGCCATCACTTCCGTACGAAAATGGGACCTGTAAAGTTTAGAGGAGGCTTCTCCAAATTTAGCGCGAGCCACCGAGGAGGCTGCCAACACTAGCCATCCGTCATCTCCCTCTTTTGCCGTGATGACGGTTTCATCATTAAAAACGTCCATCTCCGACGTGATCTCCTCGGACAAGACACAGGGAAGTCCCGCGGCCATTGCCTCCAAAATCGCCAGGGGCAGACCTTCATAGACGGCCGGATGGAGATAAAGATCTGAGCCAGAAAGCAGTCGCCGGGGATCGGGCAGCCAACCCGTGCAATCGACTTTTCGCGCCAGACCAAGTTGGGCAGCCTTGTCAAAAAAACGTTCCTGTTCCTCCCCACCTCCGATCCAAAGAAATCGGCTGGCAGGTTCCGTGCGAAGGAGGCTCGCGGCCATGTGCAAAAACCGGTCCGGGTTCTTTTGGGCCACAAGACGGCCCACACAGACAACCAACAGGGAGTCCACGGGCCAATCGCGGGGAGTGAGGATTTCTTGACGTATGGCCGAGCGTTCCTGAGCAGGAGGTTCGCTCACAGCGTTGTAAATGGCCGGGATCTTTCTGCCCAAAACATCGCTCAATTCCAAAGCCCGGGCATCACTCACCGCCGTCCAGGACACATTTGTGGCACGACGCAGTTGACGGGCAGCAACAAAATCCCTCAACCGTCCGCCCACGGCTCCCAGAGATTGACTGGTTTGAGTGATGTGAATGGTTGAGACAAGCGGTTTTCCTGCGATACGAATCGCTTTCAGCAAGTCCAGTCCATCTTCCAAAGTTTGTTTGTTAAGGTGAATCACATCACAGGGCATTGCCTCAAATCGCTTGGCCAAACGTTGAATGGTCCCTTGATCCCACATCGCAGAAAAAACCCTCAATCGGCGGTCGAGGTAGCTGTTTGGGTAAACATCTCTTGTGACCGGGCCCTTGGACTCAAAGCGCTCGGCGAGCTCATCCATTCGCGGATCTGAGGCACACCAAAGCATGGGCTCATGGCCTGCAGCTTTGAGCGCATCCGCAAGATACAGCAGAAAAAGTTCGCCTCCTCCCCGCGAACCGGAGCTGGAACTCACAAGAAGAATACGCATGACGTCGAGAGAGGATTTATTGCTGCCCGGCAGGCTGTTTGATGGATTCAGGTCGGTTTCCCGATGCCCTCAAGACCTCGAGCCATTTCCCCACTGCAGCTTCTGGCGAAAGGCTGTCTGCTTTTTTGGCAGCAGCAGCCCCCTGTCGCAGCCTCAGGCTTAGGTCCATGGCGAGCTGCCGCATGGCCAGGTGAAGAGGCTCAACCTCGCCGGGAGCGACATGAATCCCCTCAATGCCATCTTCAACCAGGTCTCTTCCAGCACCAACTGCTGTGCTCGTGATCACCGGGAGGCCGGCACCAAGGGCCTGATTCACCACAACCCCCCAACCATCATGACGGCTGGGTATAACGAAAATGTCGGCGTTTGAAAAGACCAGCGGAAGTTCTAGTGGCTGAAGAAACCCATGATACGTGATCCGGTCACAGACCGCAGGAGTCAGTCCGGCCAGCCATTGAGGAAGTGCCCCTTCCCGGCCAGCCAGGTGGAGTTCCACGGGAAGCCCTTCCTCAAGCAACCGGGAAAAAGCCGCCAGCAGCACATCAACTCCTTTCCTTGGGATCATTTGTCCCACAAAAAGAAACCGGCATCCAGACATCGCGACACGCTGCTTGGCAGCTTCTTGAAATTCGCTGAGTTCACAGGCATACGGAATATCATGCACGATGGATTTCGGGAAACGTGCTTGATAGTCGCTTCTGGCCAAGCTTCCAATGGCCACAATCGACTGCACGCTGCGGATGGGGGCAGCCAATTTTTTCTGAACGTAACCCCGCCACCCCACTCGTCTAATAAGTTTCTCGCCCCAGAAAAACCATGGTGGCGAATCTGGTTTGGAAAGCTTTCGAAAGAGGATTTGTGTGGTGAGAGCGGTGAGGGGGGCATTCACAATGACCCGATCAAAATCCGAAACATCCGGCAAGGGGTGGTTCCAATGACAGCGTACTCGTCCCTTCCCCAAAACTCGTCCCCGCAATACGGATTCCCATGGCTCCAAGGTTTCCAATCGCCATGGCGAGTCATCCGCCGCCTGTTCATAGTAGGCAACCTGCACCTCAACGCCCTCCCGCAAGGCCAATGCTCGGAAAACATCCCTTTGATATGGGGACGGCGTCACACTCAAAATTAATACTCTCACTCTTTTGATTCGCCCAGAGCTTAACCTTCAATCTCCTGCCCTTCGAGACCGGGTTTCTCTTTTACTGGATCACCGGTGCTTCGGTGTTTTGGGGTTTTTCGAGATGTTCCGTTCCCCTGGGTTCGCCGCACAATTGCAGAAATGGCCAATAAACCAAAGATGGGAAGAATGGCGGTGCTCAACGCAAAAAGGCTCCTCATGGATATTGCTGCAGGAAAAAATCCTGCGGCATAAACCAGTTGAGAAAAGGGATCCCATCGGCCGCGAAAGAGGGAATTCCAAATCCCGCAAAGAGTTCCGAAAAAAGCGCCAGCCAGTGCCACACCCAAGGCGCCGGCTGACATATATGCCTCACCAACAAAGGTCACAGAAAGGGTGAGACCCTCCATGCCTGCAGCCTCTTCAACCCCGACTTTGAGCCCCTCCGGTTTGCCCGGCCATAAAGCTCTTGGGATGGGACGAATCAAAGCACTGTAAGGCACATCCCAACCAGTAAAGTCGAATTGGGAAGGCATGGTATCCATCACAAGCGACATGTTCAAGAGATTGGCATCGACAAAAAATGTTTTATCAACTTCCTCTTCATCTTGATTGGGGGCGCCATACTCCAGATAGTTGGCCAACCCGATCTGCCGAAAAGCCAGCATATGATTTGTGGAAAAATAAAGCAGACTTCCTCCCAGTAGTGACGCAACAACCGCATGCCGGATCTTTAGTCTTGGGAGAACAAGCAGATAAGCCCCGATCATTCCCGCAACATACGTTGCAAAAACATTTCGCGTGCCCGAGGAGAACCCATAAAACAACGTAAACGCTGCAATCACCGTAGCAGCCAAAAAAGCAAAGGTTGGCAATTTGTTGCGCTGAGCGAGGAGAATCCCATACACAGGGGGGATCAAATAGATGAACAGAGAGAGTTCATAAAGCAAAGCCTTCCAATCCCCATATTTGCCCCGACCCCATGGCTGACTGAAGCGGGCGCGCATCATAGCCTCAACCATGTCAAAGATGTTGAACTGGACGGCCATCAACATGTGAAAATATCCCAGGGCTGACGCAATCCAGAAAAGCCAGAGCCATTGTTTGGGGCTCAGCCCCGCAATTCCGGAAAGATGTGGCAATTCCCGAAATTTGGAGCGGAATCCAATGTGCCGAGCCAAAGCAAGGCATCCCATTGCCAACAACACCAACTGGGAAGCACCCAACACATCGAACGGAGCCGCGATCTCATCAAATTCCGGTTGGGGGAAAAGAAACTCCACGTATGTCAGAAAATAAAGGGCAGATAGGCAGACGATGTCTGTTCGAATCAGATTTCTTAGGCCCCGCCTGTAGTCGAGGGCCACGCTCCCAGCCAGACCCAGACCGACGACGATGGCCTGATCACGCAGTGTGCCCGTCACTGTCTCCCCAGCCTCACCCCCCAATGTCCAAGCAATCAGAAGACAACCCAAAAGAACCAAGGTACCAGACCACTCCGGCTCAAGGGGATTTTTATCCATCCTAAAAGCACCGGTCGCAGGGACCAGATGATGGCGTGAGGTTGTTTTCACTTTAAAGGTTTTGCTGTGCGCGCGACACACGCCTGGGACAACGCCAACAATTTCGCAGCCGGCTTGGCCCATCCCCAGTTTCCACTGACCCGCCGGCGCTCCCCCGCCCAATACCTTATTGCTGCCAGAATGCTCTCAATATTTTTCACGGCAAAAATCGAGCCATTCTGCTCCTCCGTTATCAGGTCCTTCGCTCCAACTATTGAACTCACAACACATGGCAACCCACAGGCAAGGGCCTGAACAACAACCAAACCAAACCCTTCCTCCAATGACGGCAGAACCAGCAGATCACTCTCACGCATGGCCTGGGCAAGTGCTGATTGGCTGATGGCCCCATGATAACACACGGGCACAGTGCCGGAGTAGGTTTGGCGATCGAGACGAGTCTCCTCCAGCAGTGGGCCATAAACATCAAGTTGCCAAGGGACCTTGCCCGCCATTTCAAGGGCGGAGAGCAGATAGTGCATTCCTTTCCTGAGGCTGACCTGACCAGCAAACATGATTCGGAAGACGTTGTCCGCTTTTTTGGCCTTGCGCTCTGGCCCAGGATTCCAAACGGCAGGATCGGCTCCATAGGGCACCACCCAAATCAATCGTCCATCAACACCACCCGCAATTAACTGATCCCTGACCACGGAGGATGCGCAGCAATGGAAGTCCGCCAACCCAAATTCCTCCTCGATCCGCGAGAGATAGTCCGCATCGAATCCCCCATCCTTTGAGGCCGTCAAACCCAGGCGGTCGTATTCAGGCTGAAGCATCCTGGCAACCTGTGCAGCCGGTCCCGTGGCGTGATTCAAAACTGTTCGGATGCCCATCTGTTGAGCCCTTCGAAAGCTCTCCCGGCACTGGCCGGGAATTCCATGAAGGAAATCACAACGTTGGAGAACCTTGCTCACCCAGCGGTCAAACCCATCATCCTGCCAGCGAAAGAGCGTTTGATGGGACGGTCGAAACCGTTCCGGCACCCTTCCAAGCATCGCATAGGTCACCAAGGTTCGGAACGAATGGGAACGCACCGACAAATTGCTTGAGCCACCAAGTTTCCATGCTGGATATCCAGAGTAATAAGTCCCCAAGGCCCCCATGCGATGCAACTCCTCGGCCATGGACCACACATGACAAGGATTTGTTGCGGCAAACGATAGGGTGGCCGTGTTGCTCATTTAGTAAGATGGGAGGAAGAATGAGGCCATCCGAGTCATGCAAGAGCCAGAATCGGAGCGGAGGGCTTTAATGTGCCCATAAAAAACGGTCCAGTCATCTGCGGGAAAGCCGACGAAAGGTCTTCAAGGTTGTCCAACTCACCGGCCGCCGTCCATGACGGTAAGTCCAAACGTGAAGAGGAGTCCCAAGGACCCCTCTTAGCACCCCGCTGAACCGTCGACGTGCAACACTGTCTCTGATCTTGTTAAGCCATTGTGAAACACCCAATGGGAAGGCAAGAAGCGGATACCGGCGCCAAACCAACAACGCCTGGTTCATGATTGCGCCGGAAGTGATCTGAGCGGACTGATGATGGGAGAGGTGGGTGTCGTGAAAAACTTCTAAGTCGGAAATCTCAACCACAGGCAAACCTTTGTCATGCATCTGTAGTGCAACATCCACCTCTTCCATTCCATATGCCACAGGCAATGGCAAATACCCGACGGTCTGCAAAAAAGCTGCCTTGCGATACACACACCCGCACCCGATGAAGGATGCGACTTCTCTTTCATGTTCGCCGGAAGGCGCATCATGCACAGGGTCGGGGTGGCGGATCACACACGCCAGGACGCCGGCATCCGGGTGGCGATCCGCGGCTTGGGACACCTTAAGAAAAAATTCGGACTCCAGGGGATACGAGTCGTCATCAAAGCTTGCAACCCACTCATTCCTGGCTTCATGAATCAGTTGATTCCGGGCACCGCCAGGCCCCGCATGATCGTTGGATCGTAAGACTTGAACATCATCAGGGAGTGGGAAGCCTGACCCATGATCAAAGTGCACAAGAATTTCTCCGGGTGCTGGTTTGCAGTTTTGCAAAATGCGGATCGTCTTGAGTGTCATTTCCTCACGGTTATAAGCCGTGACGATCACGGAAACCTTGGCAAGCTCCGCGGGAGGAATGATCCCGGCACCATCTTTGAAATCAGACGTCATCTCAGGCGAGCCAGGTCCCGATAATCTCTCGCAGCCATCCCTCCGGACGCTGCCTCAGCAGATAAATGGAATCGAAAGCTTTGTGAAGAGTGAGTTTTGCTTCCAGGGTGGGGAGTGATGTTTCCATCACTTCCCTGGCCAGACGTCTGCGATGGGCGATTCGCATGCGCGCCAGTTTGAATCGCCGCTTCTTGAATGTGCTGCTTTGGGAGTGATGATCGAAAAGAGCATCAGAGCGCATGAGCAAGTGAAACCCGGCCTTACACATGGAAGCGGTCAACCAAACATCCTCCATGAAGCTGTATTCTTGAAAGGCCGGAAATCCCCCCGCCTCATCGAATGCCCTTCGGGAAGTCATGAGACAGGTTGACGGCAGCCATTCCGTTGAAATTGCTGTCGTAACCTGACAGTCATAGCAAGGGAGGCAATTGACTCCCGGTCCAAATAGACGTCCTCCGTAAGAAGGATCATCATACCCAGCCTGAATCTTATAATAAAAGCGGAGGAGTCGACCGGGCTTGGTATGTCCGGTCCCACGCTCCCTTGCTGCAACGGCTCCAATCTGTGTTCCGGAATGATGATACTCCAAAAGCTTGGAGCAAACATCCGGATCCAGAACAACATCATCGTCAATTACCAGAACGTAGGGTGTCGAACAATGCTCGAAGCCCTGGTTCCTTTGGTCTGCGGCGCTTCGAGTTTTAGCTCTGATGACCATGACCTCTGGTTTTCCTGGAATCTCTTGGAGCAGTCGCTGCTGGCTCTGGAGCTCGCCCACCTCCGTGGAATCCACCACAATAATTCGGGTCGGTAGCACGGTCTGAGCGAGCAGACTTTTAACGGCCAAAAGGAGGCTGTCTGGACGATTTAAGGTGGCAATGACCACTGAGAAATCAAAGCACTTGCTCATGTGACTCGATCGGAGGGCTGGAGGAATTCGCAATGGTTACCACACTTTCCACAAAAGCCTCTGGAGAATGTCGCTGCTTCCATTGCGCAGAGATTGATTTGCTAAGAGCTTTATTTATGGAGAAATCGGAGAGCATGCTTCTTATGGCGTGGGCAAGCGCCTTGACATCACCGTCGGGGAACATGACTGCTCCCGAGTCGGGAGGCAGGGATTTATTAACCATCAACCCCTCGGTGAGAATCAGCGGCTTGCCATGGAGTAAGCCCTCAATTGGAACGAGTGAACTCCTCCGGGCGTAAGAGGCGAGTCGATAGGGAATGATTAGGAAATCGCAACTCCTGAGCAGCGCTGTGTAGGCAGCCCCATCCAATTCTTCCTCCACCAGTTCGATGCCAGAATGTTCAGCTTGAAGGCATCTCAAGGATTGTTGCTCCTGATTGAGCTGCTCAAGTTGAAGATAGGCTGTAGGGGCCTGCAACCGGAATTGAATTTTCCTGCATTCTAGTTCTGGTCCTAATTCCTTGATCGCAGCGACCAAAACATCAAACCCCTTCTCCCTCCGTGGCATGCCAAGGAAACCTGCGACCAGAGGGGGCAACTCTTCCTTTAGGGAAGTCGTCTCGTTGCAAAAAGGCAGAGGAAAATACACAACTCCACAGTTGGCACCAGCGACATGGTTAACTTGCTCCGCAAGCTCCATGGTTTCGGCAGCGAAATAAAAATTATTTATTCCCGACCAAGACCTCAGGGTCTCAATCAATTTGAGAGACCGTCCCGGATCTTGAAGGAGGTAACAAATAAATACATCCTGAGGGAACCCCCAACTCTTTGCGAGTAGAGCAAAAACATTTCTGAGGCTTCCATTCACAGCAAACCAGATCGTCGGAGTCTCCTTTTGGCATTGGACTTTGGAACCAAAGGCGAGGTTTGCGCGAACGGTGGCAGCCAGAACCTTTGCAAAAAAACCCATCCTCTCCATCAATCCCCCGGCGGGCACGGAAGGAAATCGTACCAAGGGATGCATGTCGGAATATGGGAAGGTTTTTTTGATTCGGGGATGGTCCACTTCGCAATTCACATTGGCATAAACTTGAATATCTGTGCCCGCCTCAAGTGCTGCTTGGGCCATCGTGAAGGAATGACCTCCCGGCTTGGAAAGACAATGATCGATCAGAATAATGCGCCGGGATTTTGATCCAAAATTCATTTCTGGCAAGGACTCAAGGCCAAAGGCCACTCCCGTGCATCACGAGTTTGAACAGACGGTGCTTCAAAGGCTCAAGATGTTGAGGCAGGCAGGAAGCCTCCGGTTTCCTTGGGCCTGCATTTGGATCTAATTGCAGATTCTCCGCAGACATGACTTTCTCGGTCCACTTCGTCTCCAAGCTATGACCAAAATTTTTATATCCTCTATTTGTGGCCAAACGACGGGAGTCCAGTCGCTTTTGAATCTGTTACGGGGAGCGGTACTGATAGTGTTTTAATCGAATCCGACGGGGATGGACGATGCCCATATGTGAAGGCCAGGATCCTTGAGTCCATTGTAGTTTATCCCGATGCCTGAAAAGTCTGGCCTCGGAATGGTTGATCAAATAGTGGCGGGGAAGGTCGCCGAAGTCACCCCGGGGCAGCAGTGGACCGTTTTCCCAGCGTGCCATATCCTCGTGCGTGAAATAGTATTGGTGCGAAAGCGACCAGATCACGTGATGCCGGATCGGAACTTCTGAGAGAAATTCCCGAACAGGATCAATATAGATCTCATCCGCATCTAATCGACACCACCAATCCCCCGGTTTGGCTCTGTCGCGGAAGGCATTGAATACTTCCGCCCGCAGTTCATCGCGGAATGGTTTGTCTTCCGTGCGCCAGGCAAAGATCTTCCCGGAGTGCTTTCTCTCCAACGCTTTGGCGGATTCCCATGTGCCATCATCGCTCCCATTGTCATAAATATAAATATTATCGAAATGATGAAGATTGGCCTCCATGCCTCTTGCCAGAAAGTCACTCTCATTTTTGACAAGACAGATGCCGTGAATATTCATGGAGCGATATCAATTTCTCCCGTCAACAGCCGTGAGAGCTTCCTGTAAATCCGGGATGGACACGTGGATAGGTTCATACACAAATCTGCGGTCCATACCGATGGAATCAGAGGAACCTTTCAAACTGTCCCACACAACGGCTGCATAAGGATGTCCACAGAGCCGTGCCAGCCGAAAGTAGAGGGTGTTGATATATTCCGCACGGAAACACTCAATGATGGGTGTGCCGGGTTCACAGAAGACCATTCCAGCAAGACCCGCCCCATGAGCTGCCACCACAACTTTGGCGGAGGCCATGATGCGGACCTGTTCACGAAAAGGATAATCCTCCAACCAGACGGTTTCAAACCCTTGCTTTTCTAGGAAGTTACGCACCTCAACTTCATTCTTAACAACTCGCGTGCGCCCCTTGCTTCGGGAGATATAGAGCTTTTTGTTCGAAGAACGTTCTTGTCCCTTGACGAAAGCGTCTCGTAAATAGGGCGGAACCCAAGGCGGCACGGTCTCCAATCCCCCCGGAATCAGTGGAACGATCAGAGTATCCGGCTCCCATTGAATTCTGAGTTTGGCGGGAAGCAGGGATTCTTGCGCAATTCCCAAAGCATTGAGCGAATCATTCTGATAAGAGGTCTCAGCAAAGACGTAATAACGATCAAGGGAAATACCGCTGACTCTGAGCATTTCAAAACGTGGTAAAATATCAAACAGCCAATGATATGGATTGTTGCTAAAGCGGCTGGCAATGACTCCGAGTGTGCCGGAAAATCTTTTAACCGGCCCATAATACGGGCTCATCATCGCTGGGTGATGGATATAGTCTAGTCCCGGCTGCATAAGCGTTTCTTCCAATAATTGATCGGCTGCCGTAACAACCACGCCATCGAGTCCACAAACTCTTGTCTTTTTAAATCGAAGTGTTCGATCCGGGACAAGATAATCGTTGTTTGCTTGAAAGTGCTTCTCCAGACCCTGGGTGCACCATTCCGGCGGTGAAAAACTCCCTGGGTTGCAGGGGTGAGTCACATCGACGGATACAAAACCATTGTCTTGGGGGGCTTTCATCACAGAGGCCAGCGAAATATGCCCCTTCGCGGGTCCACACCACCTCGATGAGGGGGAAGATTTTTTTAGAAAACCAACAAGCGCCTGCTTTGTCCACTTCATGGCTCGGAACGCTTGAACTTCCTTCTTCTGAGCAGGGCAGCAATTCGTTCGGCATTCGCATATCCAAAAACTCGGACAATCCATTGAAAAGATGCTGGCCCGGCAGGTCCTCCCATGGAAAACAGACCGCATGCTTTTCGATCCGATGCGTAGGATGAGGCTTCAGAGATGGACAGTTTTGCCAAGCTCCTTGCCATTTCAAAACCTGCCAGTGAAGCTGCTTCCAGATGGCCTGCATTTTTGAGCCCCCTTCGCTCCAGCCAATCCATCATTTCATCCATGAGCAATGTGCGCTGGCGAATCACAGCGCGCGGGTTCTTTCTGCAGACGGTCTCTTCAGACCAGATCCGATAGATCGCGGCATCCCCATCCACCATTTGAAATATTAGACCTGCCTGAAGAGCGCGCATGGTCAGCTCATTGTCCTGACAGCAGGAAAATTCCTCATTCCAGCCACCAAGGCTTCGCAGGGCCTCAGTTTTCCAAAGCGCTGCACCGGTTTGGCAAACCTCCCAGCGAAGCCACTGCTCAAACAAATCTTCTCCCGGTCTGGGCAGGGTTCTAGAATTCCGAATTGCACTTCCGTGCTTCTGATGCCTTGTGATCAATGGACCAATGACCACCTGTGCTTGATTCGTTGCCTGTTCTAATTGTGAATGAATTTTATTTGGCTGCAACAAATCGTCTGCATCAAGGAATTGAATCCATTCAGTCCGGGCCTGTTTAAGGCCTTGGTTGCGGGCCACATTGCCGTTACCCCACTCGCCTTCCAGAAAATGCAGCTTATCGCCAAAAGAACGAATGATACCCCTGCTGCCGTCTGTGGACTGGTCATCGACAACGATGACTTCCGCAACTTCCTCGGTCTGAGTGAGTGCACTGTGGATCGCATCCCTGACCCATACTTCCGCATTGTGACACGGAATAACCACAGAAACAGTGCCATTGCAAAAATTGGCCATTGTCGTTATTTGCGTCCCTCCCCCTCGTGGGCCATGGAGATGTTAGCCGCACCAAGTGTCGCCTCCGCAATTCTTATCCAATCCCAAGTTCGGACGCGTTCAAGGTTTGCCAGTCCGGCGACACTTGAGTCGGATTCTAGAGCTTTCTCCAAGGCATCGATCAGAGGTGGATTTCCGTCAGGATCAAACCAAATGGCACCATCCTCCGGGATAATTTCTTTCAGAAAAGGTAGTGCAGGCGCAATAATCGCTCTTCCAAAAGACATCGCCAGGACGAGGGAACCGCTCGTGAGAATTCGACGAAAAGGGAAGATGACCACATCGGCAGCATTATAATAAACCTGCAACTCATCGTTTGGAATGTGTTTGTGAAAGAAATGAATATTCGAATGACCTGCAGAGCGGTGCTTGATCTCTTGTAGCAATCCTGAGTTCTCAGCTTTTCCCGCAATCAGAAGGTGGCTGTTGGGGGGAAGTTGAAGAAAAGCATCAATCAGTTCGGAAACCCCTTTATAGGGTTCGATGCGGCCGAGGAAAAGGAAGATTCGAGCGTCGATTGGAAGTGAAAGTTGTTTTCTGGCATCAGATTTCCCAATCGTGTTCGGATAAGAGTTCACATAGTGACCATGTGGAATCACATGCAGTTTCTTTAGGGGAATATGAAACCGATCGGCAGCCGCTGTCGCTGCTGCTTGAGAATGAACAAAACACGCATCGGTCATTTTGGCAAACAGGCTTGAAAAAAACGCTTCGATCGCAACATGACATCCCGCGTGGTTCGTAAGATTGTGGATCGTCCAAAAGATCCGGGCTCCCTGAAACCGCAGGAACATGACTTCAAAAATAAATCTGACCGACCTCAAAACCGAACCAGGAATAGACGTTCTCAAAAGATAGGGATGAATCCAGTGAAAGTGAAGAATATCAGCATGCCATCGGGTCGAAGCGATGCGAATAAAATTACCACCACCACCACCCTCATACACTTCGTGCCCCAGCTTTCTTTGTGCCTCCATGAGAAGCGTCTGGTAAGGGTTATCGGAGTAATAAGGAAGATGCACGATGCGCATAGGAGGAGTGAACCGGGGTCTCAATCGTTTAGTTCATTATGAAATATCCGAAAACGAAACTCGTTCTCGCTGTCAAAGAAAGCCATGTTGCTTTTTCTGAGAGGTTGCCAAATATCAAATCGCTGGTCATTTATTTGTGCCGATTGCTCCGGGCGAGTCCCCTGAGTTCAATAAGCCCTTCACTAACAAACCGATCTCTCACACAGCCGACATAGTGCCTGCTGACGCCATGGGAATCACGGTGACGGTTGTTCGATACCTCGTAGACAGGAGGCAAGAGGCCTCCATTTATGGATTTTGCGGCACAGAGTGCAAGTAAGGTTTGCTCCACCCGCCATTGGATGTCTGGTTTTTGAAGCAGGGGATTCTGTAACCAATAGTCCATGGCTTCCAGGTTGTTCACCGCATATTTATTGAGAAGACATAGGCCAGAATTTACCCTGCTCCATAGACGAAATCCGTAATCCTTGGCCACAACGCGCTCCGGAATCGGCGAAGGCTCCTGAAAATCCTGATTAAACCAACACGAGTCATCGCTCATTGTCGAAACCCAGGTCATTATCTCTTGTGGTTCTTTAAAAAAGAGAACATCCGGATCAAAGAGGAGAAAGCGAGGGGAATCCGTCAACTGGGGAACATCGAAGGCTTTTATGGCATGTGGCATTCTGGAGCGATAGGCGCGACAATGCGGAAAGTTCTCCAATCGCTGGGACATGACCAAATCTGCCTCATTTTTTTGCCATATACGAACATTGGGATATGAGCTTTTTATGACCGAAAACTCTTTTTCACCCAAACTTCCGTCCTCGTGCAAAATGACACTCCACCGATGTTTCGTGAAATGGTGAAAACTGGCCAGCATCCACATGGCCATCTTCCAGTCATGTTTGCTTGTGAGAACATGAATCGGGACTTCCGCCATGGGCCATGTTGGATCCTGCCTCCATTTTTGAATTTCTGGCTCAATAAAATGCTCTGCATATCCATGCACAAAACCCAGAGCCAAGCGCCGCTTTACAAGATACAACAACCGACCGGGTGAGATCATTCCCGAACTCATGGGAAAGCAACGGCTGCGGCAAGCTTGTCCCTGAGATTTCTGACACGCATGGACAAACCCTGCCCCATCGAAAAATCGAAATCATGGTTGGGCCTCAAGACAACTTTCCTTCGTTCTGAAATGGGCAGCTCATCGAGACAGCGCAGAATGGTTGGATAAAAATGAAACTCCCTCAAAATCTTTTCTCTAGACCGTCGAAGGGATGGAATGGAGCTCTCGTAACCATCAGATTCCATGAGCCTCTCAATGTTCCGAATGCAACCTTTCAGGTCATGCGGATCCAGCGTGAGGCAGGCATCTTTCTCAAAATACTCAGCCAGGTTCGGGCAACCCATATACAGGGGGTAGCTCCATCCAAGATACGCATCGCTCAGTTTTTCCGACCAGTAATGTGGCCAGATCCCATTTTCCAATGCCAGGTGGTATCTGAATGGCAAAATCGCATCCCATTTCGAGCGGGTCTCATTGTGCCCCCTCCCAAAATGGACCAACCGATCCTTGAAGTGCGCCTTCAGACCCTCCAACAACCTGAGGCGTAGCTGTTGTCCCTTTGTTCCGGCCTTGGAGGATGTTACGGCCGATATCCAACCCTTTTTTTGTGGTGGAGGGCAATTCAACAACTGCTGGTAGGTCTGTTCAACATGCCACACCTGCCCGAATTGATGATAGAAGGTGTGAGGATTTCCATACCTTGTATCAGGGCCCAAAATTCCTCCAAACTGCCTGGTATAATCCAACGGTAACGTGAGAATGTCCGGAGGCTCACGCAGGACAAGCAGGGTGCGTGTTGGCGGACATTCCAGCGCGATCGCTTCAGCGAGTCCCGCATTGCTTTGCCAAACAACCCATGCATCGTAGGCATCTCCATCCGGCTGGTAATGGAATTCGGCCCCACCCCACCGGTGAGGGGACCCTTGCTCCAGCGCATCAAAGTGGATCCGGTATTCTGGATAGTTTGCTGAGCTGATGAGAATACGCATGCTCGGTGACTAATTTTCCAGGGCCTCGCCCGAACCGAAAAAATATAAAATATCCTTACGCACAATCGGTTGTTTCAACAAATCTCGAACTTGCGAGTCTGGGAAAATAAATTTTTAAATATTCTGAAAATATTCCGGCACATGAAGACAAGGTTCCAGCGTATCAATTGCCCGGGGGGGAGTACGTTTGAACGGAAAAGTTCACTCCTGTAGAACTTCCCGCGGTTCGACCTTAAACCGACCCTCCATGGCTTTTGCGATCCCATGAAATGAATCATTGCTATTGAATCAGGTGTCATAGCAGTGTTTTTAGATCTTCGTCGTGCCTCCTCCCATGAAAGGTTCCACTTCGACTCCAATGGCAGCCAGTCCTCGCCAATCACCGCATTAAGAGCATCTTGGTCAAGAAACTCGAGTTGACCAGGATACCGCATTAAAAAAGCGATGGCCCTGTCCTTGATACGCGCTTCGTGCCAGCGGCTCACATTTATCAATAACAGGCCTGCGTTAAAGTATCCCTGTTTGTTGATGATCAGAGGATCAGTCGAATTCATGAGCTTCACGTTGTGAAGAACTTCATCCCTCACTGCAGCCAAGACGGAGCATCCCAGCTCAATCTCGAAAAGCTGAGCAATGTCAGCATTGAGGATCGTGTCCCCATCCACAAACAGGATTGTGCTGACATTTGACGGGACAAGGTCCACCACAAAGAGTCGGGTGAGCGTGGCCTGTGGTAGAGATTCTGGTGGAAATTCGTAATCTTTTAATCCGTGAAGGTTACAGAAAAGCGCGGTTAATCTCGTTTCAAGACCGTGCATCTTCTTGAAGCGATCAATCAGTTTCGCGGAGCTGGCCGCAATCGGCTCGGAAAATGCCAACAAAATCCGCCAATTAGAATGTGATGAATATTTTAGAAGAGACGAAACCGAAACAAGTGTTGGCACAAGAAAACCATTTTCAAGTCCATAGGCAACGAACTTCTCCGGGGAAGGCTCTTGATTGTCCAGCAGGATGGGAAGCGAAGTCGGAATGACGAGGGAAGGTGTGTGGGACATTGAGTGAAGATGAAGAGGCAGGCGAGAACTCTTCAGGATATCATGGCACGATAGGTCTTTTCATGTTCGTCAATGAAGCGGGTGAAATTCTTGCCTGTCTTTGATGCGGAAGTGGCACCAATCCGATTTGAAAAAATGCCGCAGTCGTTGAAGAAACTGCGGGTGAGCTGACATAAGGCCGCCGGGTCTTCTGAAGGAATGAGGTGTCCCAGATCAGCGGTCACAACTTCTGGCACACCGCCTACCGCCGCTGCGATCACCGATGTTCCGCACGCGAAAGCCTCCAATGCCACCATGGATGACGTGTCTGCACGGCTCGGGTGCCAGACGATGTCGGCGGCTGAATAGTAATCACGCAGCGTGGCATCATCGGAGACATGACGCGGTTGCAAGCCGTTGTAGACGCTAAGAGCCGCACGCAAATCCGACCCCTCCGGTGTTATTCCCATTGGTAGAAGAAATAGGTCCTGGTCGCCAAGATCCGCTAGGGCTTTTCGTGCGATATCGTGCCCTTTCCGCGTGTCCAGTGTATTCCCTGACACGGAAAGCAGAATGGCGCGGGCTCCGAGCGGAATGCCAAGCCGTTTTCGTGCCTCGTCTCGATCCACAGGATAAAATCGGCATGGATTCACGGCATTTGGAATTGTTTCCACCGGTATTGTTCGGAACAGTCGGCTTCGACGGCACTGCTCACTAATCCATTCCGAGACACCGATGAGTTTCAAGGGAGCCCACCGCAAAAGAAGGGTTTTAATTGAAAGATTCAGTCGGGATCCGTCTCGATGGTTCCATAAAAGTGGCCAGTGTCCATGCTGCGGGCATCGACCACACGCGTTTTGGAATCTCTCGCACCCAAAACTGTAAATGCAATTGCCAGTGAAGGGAGCCATGGAGTGAATGGTCCAAACCGTTGGAGCCAGATTCGCAAGCCAACGAAAATGCCTCCAATTCCATGCCGGCAGGTCATGGAGATGAATCACGTCGAAACGGCGCATTTCTGATGCGTCGAGCTGCCTTGGTATGGAGGACTGCAAGTCGACCGTGACTCCGAGACGATGCATTACCCGGCTCCTGAGAGTGCGTTTCGGTGACAGCGATTCAGATGGCAACTGCCTAACCCATGGGGAATCGGAGGACTTTTTTCCCACCCACAGCTCGACCTCATGACCACGCTCCCGGAGTCCTTCTAGCAGATTCCACCCCACCTGGGCGGCGCCTCCTTTGGTGTCAGAGGCATTGATGAGGAGGATCCGCATGTTACAGGAAAAGAAAAACGTTCCGTTTTTCTCTACGCTTCCAACTCACCAACCTCACAATATAATTCATGGAGGCAACGAGTAAACCGGTCCATGTCGCAAAGTTGAAGACAGTGCTCACGTGCGGCTGCACCAATCGAGGGAAGTTGGGGCCAGGCTCGATCAAGAATCTTGCGCAATGCTGATTCCATGGCCGGGTAGCCATCGGCCTGAGAATAAAGAAAACCGGTGACCCCCTCCTCAATCTGGTCCTGGCTTCCTTCCGTATCCGAGCGAAGACTGGGAATTCCACAATAGGCCGCCTCCACAATCACCAAGGCAAATGACTCAAACGTTGATGGAAGAACAAGAAGGTCAAACTCTGGGTAGAGGAGTTCAGGATTGTTTGTGTGACCAAAAAACAGGATGTTGTCCTTCGCCTGGCTCTGAGCGGCCAGCTGCTTCAAGGAGTTCTCCAAAGCACCCCCTCCAACAATATGAAGCCGCAGGTCAGGGTAACGCAGGTGATTTTCATCAAGGAATCGTATCAAATAGTTCACGTTTTTCTCAGTCGATAAACGCCCAAGATAGCCAATGACCCTGCCATGAGTAGTGGTTGTTAACGCAGGAGATTTTTCTTCTGAATCAGGCTGAAATTTCTCAGAAGAAACTCCGATGGCAAAAAAAACAATTTTATGTTCAGGAATACGATACCTCGACCGAACAAGAGTGACCATATCCGAGGAATAAACATGAAGTTTGCCACATAAGCGAAAGAGCAGGGTTTTGGTTAATCTTCGAAGTCCTTTGTCTGCAACCGGCCAATGAAACGTGAAGACAATTCCTGTCCGACTCATTCTCAACAGTTTTGAAAGCCATGCAAAAAAAAGGCAAATCGGGCTATGGACATGGATGATGTCGGTATTCTGAAATAGCAGATCGAGATTTTGCAGAGATCTGAAAAACCCCCCAATTTGTTGATTGAGAGGGAAAGGATTTTTGGCTCCACCAAAAGCACTCTGCGGATCAATTCCATTGACGAGGACGGTGTGTCCGTTCGCAAGAGCAGCTGAAACCATGGACTTGATAATGGTGATGTCACCTCCAATGCCGATATGAGGAACGAGATGGATGATTTTCACGATCGAAAGTGGTCAGCGCTTTATCAACTTTTTGATCGAGCTGCCCAAAGCCCAAAACCACGGACAAAAGTCATTCCAGTTGCGCTCAAGCTTGCGGCCCCAGATCTCTTTCTGCTTTGAGAACATATTCGTCTCCACGTCCGGAGTGAGAACACCCGAGAACTTCTGGTCCCAATTTTTCCCATAGTGTTTTTCCAAATATCGGGTGGCAAAATTTCGGGCTCTTCGATGGTATTCGTGCCGCGAAATCTTGGTCACCACTCCATAGGTGGAACTGCCGGCATGTCTCAGGGTTGCCACATCGGAATACGCAAGAAACCATCCGGCTCTGTATAGTTTGTAAGCATACTCGGCCCCCGCGCCCTGGGAATATCGGAACTTGGGATTCATATAGCCGAGTGTCTCAATCACCTCACCGCGGACAAGGTGCGCCAGCCCATGGACCGTGGCCACTTTGTGCCAGCGTCTTCCGGGTTTGGGATGGCAGCCTTCATAGTCATCGGCATCGGGTTCACCTGGGCCGATCAATCCCATTTTTGGATCATCCCGCATGGCCCCGATCAATTCTCCAAGGACATCCTGCCCTTCAGGAAAAGAGATGTCATTCACCACAAACCAATAAAAGTCTGAAGGGCCATCCTTGCGTGCAATTTGCAACCCACGGTGAAAGCCGTAATACCTTCCCCTATAGTCAGAGTCCCGGAACCAATGGGTCCTATAACGACTGCATCCCTCAGGCCGTTTGCTCCCGCATTCCACAACATAAAGACGTTTCTCGAGTCCTGCCCCCATGGAGTTGATCTGGTCAACAACCCTGTTCGTCAAGTCCGGACGATCACGATTGATCACGATGATGGAAATAAGCATGCGAGAAGAATCGTTCTTCAAAACTGATCCTTGTAGTGCAATAATGGGTAATACAGCGGATCTTGCACCTTGGGGGGGATAGGTATTCCATCGGGAAGTTTGCTGAACTCGGCCGGACAGGGGAGTGGGACTGCGATGGCGCTGTGAGCTCTCGGATCAAGGAGCTTCTGAACGGCGGTATCGAGGACATGGATCCCATATCCTGACCACGGGTGGCGACCCTCAATGAAAAGCAGCCGATCACTGAGACCGGCCTCAAAAAAGATCCGGTCTGTGGTTGATGAATCATCTATTAACAGCTCATACGGCGGGATTCCGGCTGCTTTACCCACAGCCCAGGGAGTTTTTGCAGCCAAAGATCTTGGCCGCAAGGCATGGGCTCTTGCAGAGGCAGGGTCTTCCACAGAATGAGGATCGAGCGCTGCAGCGAGAGTCACAGCCACCATGGCTTCAGCCGAAACAACACGAGCAAGATCTCCGCTGAGGAATTCGGAGAAATCTGGAAAACGCTTGCGAAGCCAATTCACCCGCTCCCCGGCGGATGCCGTTACGAGCACTATTCCAAGCCCGGCATTCTTCAATTCGATCAGTCCCTCCAGCAACCCTGGGCGGAAGGCAATTTCGACTTTGGGGTGATGCAGGAATGGGTGCTTTTTTCGGGAAAAGACCCTCCCGGTCGGACCAAGCAGCACACGCCTGGCAGTGGCAAGCCAATCAGTTTCAAGCATCTGGCGGTCAAAACCGTCCAGACCGCCCCCCATGCCTCCCCACTCATCTCCCAAAGTGAATGACCCCATCAAGAGCGTGTCGTCCAGATCAATCGCAAGCCATGTTGGTTGGGATTTATCGGCGAATAGGGTTTCCCATCCTCTTGCTCCCCAACACTCCCGCCAATACTGCCTGCCGGGTTTTAGATCCCATCCTACAGGAGTGAGATCCAGGAGGTTCCATTCAGGACGAGTGGTTGTTGCCCGGCGAATGGCTTGGAGAAGAATGGCAGGACTCGATTCCACGGGTTTTTTAGGACAGGCCTCTTCAGCAGCCTCAGGCGCTGAAGGAATGAAAATACACAGAGTCAAGCACCTCCCGAAGTTTGCATTCGTGCGCGTTAATTTTCTCGTCGTGACGCTGGGAATTCCAAATTGGGAAGGGGCGCGGTTTCAAGGGTTCTTATTCAGGGATTCTCTAATAAGCTCTATCAGTTGCCCGGCGATGACGTCCCAGTTCAGCCGCTCTACGGAATCGGTCCATGCACCTTTTGCGAGCGAACGATACAGCAGGGGGTTCTCGAGCCATATCTTGATTTCTGTTGTAACCGCGTCCTGCCAGCCACGCTCCGGGAAAAGTCGGCCTGTCACTCCATCTCTGACAGCCGAGGGGATTCCGCATGATGAAACTCCGATACTTGGAAGTCCAAAAGATGCCGCTTCACCAAAGACGATCCCAAAACACTCCGCCCGGCTGCCAAGGACGAAGATGTGGGCTCGTTCAAAGAGGCTGCGCAAATGAGAAACCTCCCCGGCCACTGATTGTCTCATTCGACCATGAATCGTTACGCCAGGTGGGATGTCAAACCCTTCTGGCGGGTCACACCCGACGATGTCGAGAATTACGTCAACCCCCATCTCTTTGAGTTTAAGCAACACGCCCACGGTATCGGTCATGCCTTTGCGCTTCCAGTCGACTCCCACACTCAGAAGGCGCAGGGGTTGTAACGATTTGTTGGCAATGTGGTGATCAACGTGAGGTGCATCCCAACCAGACGTCAGATTTGCACCAAATGGAAGGACATGGACTTTTGATGCCAATTCAGGGTACCTGCGACGCGTGTCGCAGGCCGCCCAATCAGAGGCCAGAGCACAAAAAGTGGAGCGCTTTAGACCCGCTTTGTACATCTGGGATCCGTCATTGAGACTGCCCTGGTTTAGTGATCTGAAGCGCGGATAAGTTTTTGCAAGCAAATCAAAACTGCAGTCCCCGACAAAACCACAGGGCTGTAAAATGGGCGCGTAGGCAATCGGGTCGGGATGGACTGATAAAACAAAATCGATATGTGGCTCGCCGTTGACAGATGCGCTGGTGGAGCGGCCCAGGGATTTGAGGCTGGGGAGCGAATAGCGGCTGGTCCATTGTGCGAATCGATTGCTGATCAAACGCTCAATGGTTCGAAGGCAGATCGGGGCGGTTCCTCGAACGGGGGTGTGGCGAGTTACAATGGCTCCAGTTGCAACAAGAGCAGCGGACATCGAGGAGGGAATGCCAGACCACGAGCCCAAATCTGAAGAATCATCCTCGGAAACAAACGCAATGTGCAGAGGGCTCACAATAAACTCACTGATCGAATCATTTGGGAAGGTCGTTGCAGTGGAGCGCTGTTGAAATATCGTTCATATTCCAAGAATCAATTTCATGGCTTCACGAATCCTGGTGATCAAGTTGGCGCCACTCTTTAACCACAGCTTGCGAGCAATCCAAAACAGTTGCTCCGAGTAGTCCCGTAGGGAAAGAACAGCCGCAGATAGATATTCAGGAGGTTTCTCATTGTCCTTTGCATAGTTGCTGTGAAGATGAGAAAGAAGCATGCCAGCAGCCTGAATCCCGTTTGATTCCAACCAAAACCGTGCAGCAAGACAGTTTTTTCCATGGGGATCAGAGATGACCGTGCGGAAAAATCTGATTTTGTGCAAAGACTGATAATCCCAGTCCGAGCGAGGCGGGCCACCTGAAATACGATATAACTGTTTTGATTCTTCAAAAGATACGGCCTTAGGATCCATCTGATCAATTTTCCAAAGCAGATGCAGATCTTCTATAGTGTCAAACCGTCCGTCAAAGCCGCCAGCTTTCTGAAGAAGAGATTTCGGGTATATTAATGAAGCAGGCCTGCACTGGATATGTTCAAGATTTTTCAGTAAACCAGGGCACATGGGAGCAGATTCAGTGACTCCGGAGGCTGGCTTGACGACCCCATTAACGTAGGAATAATTCTGTTGTCGATAGTGAAGAAGATTCTCCTCCTGGAAGCGATATAAGTATTCTAGGCTGAGTGGCAATGGAATGTCATCTCCATCAATAAATTCAACCCAAAAAGTCGTGGCACAGTTATAACAATAATTTCTTGCGTTGGATCTGCCATGGTTAAACGGCGGTTCAATCAGCAGGATGCCGCGCTCAAGAATCTTCCTTTTTAATGATGGCTGGCAGGGATCATCAGGTGCATCATTGAAGAGTATCCAATCAATCCCATCTTGAAACAGGGCGCAGTCATCGATCCAACACTGAATAAATTCCCACTGGTGATGCACGGTGGAACATCTGGAGAGAATTGATGGACGGGGCGTCATCATAAAAGAAAGTCAGGATTCAGCCTGCGCCAGAAGAATATCGTGACATGCACGATGAACGCCCTCGTTTTTCGCCCTACGGAACAAGGAATCCGTGGTTGGAGTGCGGCGTTGTGACCACATGCGTGACGCGTGCATAAGAAAGCGGGAAACACTTGCAGATGTAACAGAGCTCCAAATATCAGTCAGTTTCGATGTTGCCTCTGGATGTGGTATGGTGCCGCTGTTGATCCACCTCAACATGGCGCGGGAATAGGAATGTCCCTCGGCGAGAGCCAATAAATAGTCAATCTGAATGCGATTCTTGCTTATCAAATGTGCAATTCTTAATTCAGAAGTAATTCCTTTTCCATATCCCATGTCGCATGCGGTCCATGAAAAGTCATCGTCTTCACATGAGTTTAACGACGAACCTTCACGTCCAAGTTTGTGCCTTGTTTTCGATTGAGTCAACCGATTGTGGTGTGCTTGCGCGACATCTGCACGAACCGCCAATCCTGCACCCCATGGAATCCAGGGGTCATCCGGCACGTTCGACCAGTAGTTTCCTTCAATATTCCTGAGAGCCAGCATATCAACATACGGGAGCAGATCTGATGTCGGATAATCTTCATAAATAGGTTCGATTATCCCTGCACCGAAGCATCCCAACCAAGGCAAGGATTCTGAGTAGCGAACACAAGTAAGCAAATAGTCTGGTTGCAGGATATTGTCATCATCCACGAATACGAGCAAATTGCCTTTGGCCTCACAGATTCCTCTTAATCGCGCTGCTGTCAGACCCAATTCTACCTCCGAGGTGAGGCGCGCGTTCGGATGCCATGAGAGATCGCACCAGTCTGCCAGCGGTCGGGCTGACGCGTTGTCAATGAGGATCAATTCCCATTGATCTTTTGGCAGGTTCTGACCATTTAAGGCCTCGAATGCACGTCTGAGGTAGTCGTGCCGCGGATTATGTGTGCAGAGGATAACAGAAAGGTTCATGGGATTCGTCCTCATCGATGCAAAGTCTCACATCGACAACCAAGGCAGCAAAAAATTCTTGGCATCTTTAACTGACATGATGCAAGGATCGATAACCTTCGCAACAGGCGATCCATCGACAGCCACCGCCATCTTTGAAGAATAATAGGAGCCACTCGCCATGGCCAACGTTGGCACCCCAAGCACATTGGCAACCACTGCAGCGTGAAACCGACATGTTATGATGGCCCGGTAACTGGCTATCCGGCGGCAAGCAGCACGGAAATCAAGATCAGGCGCGCATGTCCGGCTTGGGGCGATTCCAACGTCAGCAAAAAGCTCTACTGTCTTTGCAAAATCACTTGAAATATGATTATGAAAACAAAAACCTTCCACTTCAACACCCTCCCGGTTCAGAACTCCGATCAAGTCGTGCCACCAGCGACGGTCCCGGTCAGGATCATCTGCTCCCCATTGATCGTAAAAATTTATACCCAAAAACCTTCTGTTGTGGGGGAGTTCTAAAAATTCAACCTCTTCTGCCACCCTGAAGCCATCGTCGACGCATCTTTCCGCTTCAATTCCAACCTTCTTGCAAAGCACCAACGAGTCATCATCACGAACCTTCACCTTCGCTCTTTGGAAGGCAGCACCAAACCGTTGCAGACCCTGCTGGCCAATGAATGGTCCAACCCCAAGCGGAGCAGTTTCAATGGTGGTTCCAAAATGCACGGCGACTTCGACGGGTGTGAAAAAGTGATCAAGGCCAAACAGGTCTGTCAGATAGCCTCCACCAACCAAGTATAAAAGCTCAGCGCCTTGGACCGCGGCAACCCATTCGAATGGCACGCCGTCATCAAGTTGATCACCGAGCGGATCCCGGTAAATGGCGGGCTGCGCCACCCCCAAACTGCGTAGCATTTTCTGCCAAGCTCTTTCAGGAATTGAACGTTGCCGTTTGGATTTGTAGTTGCGGGCGATTGCATGATAAGGCAAAATTGTCTCGTCTGGGAAGAGGGCTTTTGTGTAGCCCGGCACTGGACTCAGAATAGCAAGGGAGGAACCGAACCGGCATCTCATGTCCCGTATTGCGGCAGCCAGAGTCAATTCGTCTCCGACATTGCCATGACCATATCCGCCCCATAGGATGCACTTTAGATATTCCATGGTTTTCACCGAACTCTGATTCCATTGAAAGCAGGTATATGCAAGTGTCTTATCTGGCCTCGTAGACTGCTGCGGCCAATGAGAGACTGTGTTTTCACAGAGTTTTCATCTCAGAAACCTGCCATGCTGAGCTGGCTTGAAAAAGCACACACGCGAATGCTTCTCGGAACATGGGCATTTGTGTCTCATTGCGAATATATGATTGGGTCCAATTGTTGTCTTCCAGCTACATTTGGCAATGCGCCGAGCTAGTGATGAAATTCCCATGATGCGGGGAAAAGACTACGACACCATGTGCGTCCATTGCCCTCAACATGTAATCGCACCAGGCATTCAACAAAAAGCAATGACTGGAGCGTGTTTTTTATGCCAACCGCCATTCTAATATCGTAGAGACCGTCGGTAAGTTGCAGACTATTTAATCGCATTTTCACAAATGCTCCCTTTATCGCAGCATCTTTTGGATATGGTTCAACGCAGGAAGTGTCTGCTCCACGGATCTCAGCCACGCCATCGCCTGATTCTGATAGGATCATGAATTTGATGGAAACATCCTGATGATGTCCGAGAGGGGGTAGTGCCAATGAAATCTCAAAGGGTTTCTTGGCATTTACTAAAACAGGTTGCTTTGCTGGATATTGAGCCGGAACTCCATTGATTGATAAATCAGTTATGGGATGTTGCGGGAAGGGTGTGGCAGAATTGTCACCTAGATCTTGATGGGATGATTGGCTCGCATAATGGGATAAGGTTTTATCCACATCAAGAGAAGCCTCGGCAACACTTCCTCTACTCATCCAAATCACGCGGTTGCAAGCTCGCGAAATTTGCACGGAATCATGGGAAACAAAAACGGTCGCTGACGTCTTGGTGAGCTCGGCAAGTTTGGTGAGACATTTGATTCGAAATGCGCTGTCTCCGACTGCCAATACTTCGTCGAGGATCAAAACATCTGGTTGGATCAAAGTCACGGCAACGGCAAATCCCAACCTGACCTGCATGCCGGAGCTGTAGCTCTGAACCGGAGTGTCGATGAACTCGTCTATCTCTGCGAAGTTGATGATTTCGTCAAGTTTGATATCGATGTTTCTCTTGGAAAGCCCGAGGATGGAACCATTGACATAAATATTTTCGCGGCCTGAGAGGATGGGATTGAAACCTGCCCCAAGGGCAATGAGGGCACCGACCCGACCGCGGATCTCAATTCGTCCTGCGTCTGGCTTAATCAGCCCATTGAGCATTTTAAGCAGGGTGGTTTTGCCAGCACCATTGCGACCGATCAGGCCGAGACATTCTCCTCGTCTTAATTCGAAGCTGACATTGTTTACCGCAAGAAACTCGCCATCACGCAATCTGCGTTCGTTGTTCTTGGTTCTTTGTTCATTGTTTTTACGCCAGGAAAAAAGATCCCTTGCCGAATCTTTGAGGCCGTAGAGTAGAGATTTCTTGAGATCTCGACAGAAGATCTTTGAAACCCCATCCACCTTAACCAGTACCTCGTTGTCGTTGCCGGCAACTTGTTGCTCGTTCTTGGTGCCTTGTTCCTCGTAATTAGACTGATGGGACATGACGACTATGAATAATTTGCTTGAAGGAATAAGACACGATTGCCTGACTTGCGTTGGATTTCAGAGGTTTTTATCCATCTCTGTCATCCGTGATAATGCCAGTGATCCGTGGTTAATTTAAATATCAAAAATCCGGACCTTGGCATTTTTCGATCTCTGCAAATGACCCTCAAGTCAAGGAACAAAGAACCAAGCGCAGCGCAAGCGCCGACTGCCGTGTCTCACATACCCATTCGCTCAATAATGCGCGGGACGGTGATATGAAATATCATCCATCCAATCAGGAGTAGCAGTACAGCTGCGGCAGTGATGATCAGGGCAGCTGGAAGCGCCGTAAAAGGCCCGCCAACAAGCGTGGCCCGACCTGTCTCGATGAGGTAGGTGATGGGGTTGAGTCTGTTCACCCAGCCAAGAAATCCGGCGGTGGCCATGGGATATACGACCGGGGTTGCATACATGGCAAATTGTCCGAGGATACCGATCGCACGACCGATGTCGGAATAGAGGAGGCCGATAGGGGTGAGAAAACTGCCAATGGCTGTGCCGAAAATAACAAGGGCAAGGTAAGAAAGAGGAAAAAAAATAATGGTCCACGCGGGAAACAACCCAACGTAGATGAAAATGGGCACAAGGAGAACGAGGCGAACCGCCGAGATCAGGGATGTTTCCCCAATACCAGCGAGCACTGGTGCGATACGCGGGAAGTTGAGTTTGACCATCATGCTTCTGGCGGCATTAAGAGAGTTGATTGGTTTGGTGAGGCTGTCGAGAAAGGCCTGCCAGAGAAGAGTGCCAATCATGACAAAAGCTGGGTAGGGCATACCTGTGTCGGCAACCTGCACAACACCTGATCTGTTTAGAAAAAGCCATACGAGGGTGGTGGCAATGGGTGGAAAGAACAACCATGCATAGCCGAGAATGCTTTTGCGGAACTGTGCCTTCATGTCTCTCTTGAAGAGGGTTACAGCCAATCCCCGTGAGCTGCGCAGCTCCTCTCCCATTTCTCTGAATAAGCGCCTTGGGTCGGACAGAGGCGAATCCGGGGTGTAGACAATAACCGGCAGGGACCTATTTATTTTAGTTGTCACTGGCATTGATGAGTGATGCGATATGTGAAAAAATAATATTTGTTGATATTATTGAGGTTGCTTCAAATCGATCGAAAGCAGCAGAACCGACAGTTCTGTAAATCTCTGAAACTAAAAGATATCATGCAGATTGTCGTCCTCTAATGAATTCTCGATTAATATCTTTGATAATATGGCCTTCTTCAAAGTTAATCTTGGGCGCCGGGACTATCTGAGTGGTAGAGCTTATCAAGCACTCCAAAAGGAGATGCACCATGCAAGACGGCGGCAATTTGTTCATCAGTAAGCCTTTGTTGCCACTTATTCGGCTCTGCTTCGCTTGAGCGGGCCGTAGAGTAGGCGCCCTCACCTGTCTTTGGGGGTCGATTGTTACTTTCAAGAAAATGGCTCAGGTGAATATGATTGCGAGGTGAAATGGCAATATTCAAGCGTTCAAAGAGTGATTGAATGTGTTCCGAAGCGTGAATGCATAGCCACTCGTGAGTTACCCATTGCCAGGCTGGATAGCGGGAGGCAATTTGCTGTAAAATATAATATGAAGCACCCCAGTACGCACCTACTTGAGCAAAATAATCATGTTGATTCCTTAAGTGTGAAACAAAAGGTTTCAAGTAAATATTTACCAGATCAGTTTGACGTAGAAGTGTCTCAATTCGGAATCCAACCTTATATTCTAAAGTGTTCCAACTATGAGCCATGGCACAGGGATGGCGTGAAATGATAACTGTTTTCGGTTGGAGGTGCGCGTCAATAAATGCACTGGCTAAACAAATATGGACATCCTTTATAACTGTGGGGCGGTTTGGGCGAAGCCAATCATAGGAATGCTTCCATGAGAAACGCATGGAGTTATTGATAATATTCAGAAGCATCGGATCCTCAGCCTGAGCTGAGCGATAAAGCATATGATAAGGCAGGCGGTCTGGATTCTTTCCCCAGTTGAAAGGTTCATGAATAATGCGTCCCCCAATCGCGGCAGCAAATGCTTGAGCCGCCCAGGTTGTTCCACTGCGCGGGAGTCCGGTAACAAAAAGAAGAAGTGGTTTACTCATTGGTACTATATAGAATATATCGATGGCTGGACATCGCTATGTCACAAGTGTGCGTAAAGCATTGTCAAATTCACGTTCGTCTACATAAATATTTGACAAGCTCGGACCAATGGAATGATTCTTGCGTTCCCGCAAGCTTTTGCATACTAAGTATGCATACTGCATGCCTGCAGCGCAGGATAGGGTGTAGTAATATGGAAAAACATGATCGCTCGGAATTAATTCGAGTACCTTTGTGTTTGTCTGGCAGAATGCCAGGCCTGTCAGGCCGGAGCCACTAACTCCAACAACAATTTCTGCTTCTGAAAAATCCTGATGTGAGTTGATGTGTCTGATGGGATTGTATACCTCAAATCCATGTTTCTGAAGGATATGATGGATGGCGTTCTCGTTTTCTGGGTTTCTTGGATACCCAGCTCGTGAAATGTACAAACGGCGATTCGGCTTTGATGTTTGTGGTAGAAACGATGACTTCAAATAGTCCGAAACCCATTTTGGGTAATTTCGGCGAGTTCCTGGAAATGTCGGGGCCAACAAGATGTCAACTTGCAGTGGTTCATCATTGTCAGACCAGATACACTTTTCTTTAGGGATACCCAACTTGGAAAACAGGCGCTCGGCATTTCCTTTTGTGGGTTTTGGGCAAACGATCGACGAGACATCCGAGAACTTGAATCCCGCTTTAAAGAACAAATCCAAGCGGCACAGGCTATCCACAACAAAATGTCCGTAACCATTTACAGCATAGTCGCTTGCGAGAGTCAGGCAGACCCCCTGAACCTGCCTTGCACTTGGAAGCGTTTCTGGAAAGGTTGTGATATCATTTACATGTTTGCCGAACCAGGAGTGGTCCCCCATAAAGTGGCCCTCTGGACTGAAGATCCAACCATCCTTTCCGTAAATCAGGGCACGCTCGATTCGGAGCACTCCGCGTGCGGGTATAACCGGGTCTAAATGTTTCTGAAAGTTAACCTCAACCGACCCATATTGAGTCGGCTCTGGTCTTTGATTTGGCTGACTTTTGTAAACCTCATGCCATGTGGAGGAAGGCCTTTCTGCATAGGCCGGCGATGATATCCATTTACGATTCTTTCGTCGCCGGATTCTTGCTAACAATCTTTTTGCAAGCTTCCTTCCGTGGTCGATGAGGTCCGTCATGATTTCATGTCGAGTTCCAGTGAACATCAAAATTTTCCTGCCAAGGCTTTGAGCAATGGCAAAGCTCTCTGAACAAACTTATACCAGCTGGCAAGTTGATTGACTCGTGAGTGCTGAAATTCACAAACTGAGGTCTCTTCTGAGCAGGCTTTCTTGAGCTGATGAATTCGATCCTGGCCATTTTCCAGGTGCGGCTCGATCCGATCTCTCAGATAGCCTGCTGCCAGCCTCCGCAGGCTTGTTTCGGCCACAAAGTGTTCCTTCCTTTGTCCCGCAATGTAAATTAATTTTACAGCCCCAATGCTACGTAACCATCGAAGCCCTTCATGGGCTGATCCACGGCTGATTTGGAGGGTGGACGTCAGGTCATCCAGACATTGGGGTTCCTCGGTGCTGAACAGAAGGCCATATAGCGCGCCTACGGAGCGTGGAACTGATATTGCTGCAGCCGCATTGATAAAGAGCTCCACGGACTCTTTCTGAAAATCGGTCAGACCTTGCTCAATCATTCCATGCGTGTTGTGTTGACGACTTTTGTCTGGAGATGCTGCCGCCCTTGGTGAGCCAGTAAGGCTTACCATCAAGCAATCCTGTTTTTATTGCGGCATCCCAATTTACCAGCCCGGAATTTCTTCAAGGCAAATGTCATGACACCGATCTTTACCTGCAATCCCGTTTGTCGGGATGCACGGCACAAGACTTAGGTCGTGATAATCAAGGTCTTCAAAAAATTAAACTAGGGCACCCCAAGAATATGTTCAATATAAAATGAATGCAGTGAACCAATTCGATTGTAACTTTTCATCTTTCTGACTGATTCTTCCTGAGATCAGGTCACAGGTAAAGGAGGAGTGGAGATGAAAATGACGCCAGCCCGGCACAAAAGCAAACCCGGAGGAGGTGGGGAACCTCACTCCGGGTTTGTATTTTGCTGTAAAAGTTCTTTTTAAATCAGCTCACGCGGCGCATGCGGCGCATGAAACCAACGAGGAGGAATCCTGAGATGGTTGCCAGGGCGGCCGTGCTTGGTTCAGGAATAATTTCGGATGGGTTGCGGAACTCAAACATGTAGAGGGCTTGGTTGTCGTGAGACACTTGAACGGAGTATGAGCTCTTGGCGGTGCCTGCTGAGGAAACCGCGAAGTCAGGATTGTCGAATGATGAATTTCCTGCGGCTGTGAACCCAGTATAGCCAGCGACTGGTGTTGCTGCAGTGAGCTGCGTTCCAGGTGAGACGAAGTTACCACCATCGAAGTCCGTGTTGTTGGAGTAATACTTTTGGTTGAAGTCAATATCAAGAGAAGTGAGGAGAAGGTCGACATTGACAGGGGTTGTGAGAGCCTCGTCTGAGAAAAAGTTGAAGGTCAGTGTCAGGCTCCACGCTCCAGGAACAATTGCTGGGATGTCGCCTTCGCCAGGGGTTGTATTCGTTCCAACGGGTCGAACATACACCGAAAGCGTTCCATCGTCTGTCAAGCCTTGGCTGTTAACGGTTCTGGCGACCATCAGGGAGTCAGTTCCACTCACAAGAGTGCCAGTGGGTGTGGAAGCAACCACTTGCAAGTAATAATTACCGATAATCGGAGGTGTGTTGCCAGTTGCGTAGGCATCAATACCAAAAAGTCCAACTTGTCCCGTGGACCAAACAGCTGTGTTTGAAGCGTTGCCACTTGCTGGAATGCCATTACCTATATCCGGCAGACTCGCAGAAATTCCAACAGTCTGGCTCACCACACTGCTGATTTCGAAGCTCTGAGCGTTGATATTTCCCAGCGAAGCGGCGGTCAAAGCAGCAATCGCGATAGACAATTTTGTGAATTGTTTTTTCATTTTATTTCCCCTTTTTGTTTTTAGACATTCGTCAGATTTTACAGCGTTTTTTCGGTTAATGTTGTACATAAAATGCGCAACGTGATGCAGACTACCGCAAGAGATCTTTTGCTGTCCACCAAAAAAATTACGTATTTTTCAGGTGTCTCCCGCTCGGGTGGTTTCGGTGCCATATTCTTTTGAGCCAACCAGCGGATCTCGCGTGCTTCAAAAGCAGGGATATTTTTTCAGGTATGGGGGGCACCATTGGGAGAGATTCTTGCTGCGATCGAGTCCCAGATCTGCGGGGGCTTGCGGACAGAGACACTGACCCATAAAAAAGCAAACCCGGAGGAGGTGGGGAACCTCACTCCGGGCTTGTATTGGGAGACTTTGCTGTAAAAGCTCGCTTTAAATCAGCTCACGCGGCGCATGCGGCGCATGAAACCAACCAGAAGGAATCCTGAGATGGTTGCCAAGGCTGCCGTGCTTGGTTCAGGAATAATTTCGCTAGGGTTCCTGAACTCAAACATGTAGAGGGCTTGATTGTTGTGAGCAACTTGAACGGAGTATGAGCTCTTGGCAGTTCCTGCGGAGGAAACCGCGAAGTCAGGATTGTTGACATTCGAGTTTCCTGAGGATGTGAATCCGGTGTAACCGGGGATCACTGGCAACGCTCCAGTGAGCTGCGTTCCAGGTGAGAGGAAGTTACCGCCATCAAATGAAGTGTTGTTGGAGTAATACTTTTGGTTGAAGTCAATGTCCAGCGAGGTGAGGAGAAGATCGACGTTAACGGGGGTTGTGAGGGCCGCGTCAGCAAAAAAATTGAAGGTCAGTGTCAGGCTCCAGTTTCCAGGAACAATTGCCGGGATATTGCCATTACCAGGAGTGGTATTCGTGCCAACAGGGCGAACATACACGGAAAGCGTACCATCGTCTGTCAGACCTTGACTGTTGACAGTGCGGGCGACCATCAGGGAATCTGTTCCGCTCCTAAGAGTGCCTGTAGGCGAGGAAGCAACAACTTGCAGGTAATAGTTCCCAATAATCGGTGGTGTGCTGCCACTTGCGTAGGCGTCAATACCAAAAAGTCCAACTTGGCCCGTGGACCAAACAGCTGTATTTGAAGCGTTGCCACTTGCTGGAATGCCATTGCCTGGATCAGGCAGACTTGCAGAAATTCCGACGGTCTGGCTCACCACACTGCTGATTTCGAAGCTTTGAGCGTTGATATTTCCCAGCGAAGCGGCGGTCAAAGCCGCAATCGCGATCGACAATTTTGTGAATTGCGTTTTCATTTTAGTTCCCCTTTTTGTTTTTTTGACTTTCGTCGGATTTTACAGCTTTTGTTTTTGTTAAGTTGTACAAAATTTGCGCAACGTGATGCAGAATACCTAATGAGTTCATGTGCTGTCCATAGAAAAAAACACGTATTTTTCACGTATTCGAGGCATTCAGCCATCGGGATTTCCATCAGATTCCTTCAACAGCTGTCGTTCGACGTCGTTGGGGGAGCCTGTGCCCCGGGCGAGGAGGTGATAGGCGAGGGGGACGAGGTAGATGGTGAGGAGGGTTGCTATGAGGACGCCTCCCAGGACTACGACTCCGATGACGAGTCGGGTTTCAGCCCCGGCTCCGAAAGAGAAGATAAGGGGGATCGAGGTGGCGGCGGTGGTGATACCTGTCATGGCAATCGGTCGCAACCTGACGCGGGCGGCTTCGAGCAGGGCTTCATCGAAGGTTTTGCCCTCATCTCGGAGTTGGTTGGCAAATTCCACGATGAGGATGCCATTTTTAGCGGCAATGCCGACGAGGATGATGAGCCCAATTTGGCTGTAGATATTGAGCGTGTTGCCGGTGAGGTAAAGGCCGAGCAGACCGCCACCGATCGCGAGAGGGACGGTGAGGAGGATGATGAAGGGGTGGACATAACTCTCGAACTGGGCAGCAAGGACCATAAAGACCACGACGAGGCCGAGAAGAAAAACAAAGACAATGGAGCCACCCGAGCGGGCAAAATCGCGGGACTGCCCTTTATAGTCCACGACGGCGGTTGCAGGCAGCTGTTCTTTGACGAGGGCATTCAGGTGATCCAGAGCGGTGCCCAGGGCAAATCCATCCGCCAAATTGGCTTCAATGGTGAGGGAACGCACCCGGTTATAGCGGTTGAGGGTGGTGGAGTCGGCGAATTCGCTCAAGCTCACGACGTTGGAGAGGGGAATCAGCTCGTTGGTGCGGGAGGATCGAACGTAGATGTTTTCCAAACTGGCGGGGGTGCGTTGGCGGTCACGCTCGCCTTCCAGGATCACGTCATATTCCTCCCCCCGGTCGAGGTAGGTTGTGACCCTTCGGGAACCGAGCATGGTTTCGAGGGTGCGGCCAATGTTTCCGACCGTCACGCCAAGTTCTGCGGCACGGTTATAGTCGATATTCACCTGAATCTGGGGTTTGGTTTCTTTGTAATCCCAATCAATCGCTTCAAACCCCGGATTGTTCTCCTCGATCTTTCCGAGGAGGATATCCCGCCATGCGGCCAACTCTTCGTAGGAGCCCCCTCCGATGACAAATTGAACCGGCTTTGCGATTCGTGCGCCAAAGCCCTGGCGCATGACAGGAAATGCCGTCACGCCGGGCAGGTCGGAAAGTTTTGCCCGGACTTCGGGCATGATTTCCCAAGCGCTGCGACGTTTGGCCCAGTCCGAGAGAACAAATACAGCCACTCCGGAGTTAAAGTTGGAAAGATTTCCGAAGGAACGGGGTGCCCGGATCAGAAGGCGATCCGCTTCACCGGACTCGATGTAGGGCATGAGCCGCTTTTCGATCTCGTTCATGTAATCCTCCATGTAAGAATACGTGGCGCCCTCGGGTCCATTGATCAGCACAAAGAATGCGCCGCGGTCCTCGCGAGGGGTGTATTCCGAGGCTATCTGGGTATAAAGCCAACCGGAGGCAGCAACCAGAACCAAAAAGATAACGATCGAAATCACCCGCCAGTGCAGAACCGCCTTGAGGGAACGAAGGTAGCTGGATTGGGCCACCTGAAAAACCCGATCCACAAACGCGGTGATGCGATTAGACCCACTTTTGGGCAGCAAAATCTTGCTGGCCACCATGGGTGACAGACTGAGGGCCATGAGGCTGGAAAACGCCACAGCCGCGGAGATCGTCAGGGCAAACTCCGAGAACAGCCGTCCCAAATCCCCATCCAAAAAGGCAATGGGAACAAAAACAGAAATCAAAACCAGCGTGGTGGCAATCACGGCAAAGGCCACCTGACGGGTGCCACGATAGGCGGCGACAAGTGGGGTTTCCCCCTCCTCCGTCATTCGGCGAAAAATATTTTCGAGAACCACGATGGCGTCATCGACCACAATGCCGATGGCAAGAACCAGGGCCAGGAGGGTGAGGATATTGACAGAAAACCCGAGGATGTTCAGGGCGATGAATGTGGCAACGAGAGATACGGGGACCGTGACTGCAGGAACCAGCGTGGCCCGGGCACTTCCCAAGAAGAGATAGATCACAAGAATAACCAGAACGATCGCAATAAGCAGCGTGGAATAAACCTCGCGGATGGCCCCCTCGATGAACACCGATGTGTCATAGCTGTATTTGATCTCCATGCCTTCAGGCAGCGTGGGGTTAATGAGTGCTGCTTCGGCTTTTGCGGCTCGCGCCACATCAATGGTGTTGGCGGTGGACTGCTTGATGATGCCAAGGCCAATCATGGGTTCCCCATTTCCTCGAAAGAAGGTGCGGGTCTCTTCGGGGGATTTTTCTACGCGGGCCACGTCGGCCAGCCGAACCAGATACCAGCCATCGCCCCGATCCACCACCAGCTTTGCAAAGTCCTCTGCAGTCTGGAAAGCGCGTTGAGTGCGGACGGTGAATTGGCGGGTGTCCGACTCAATGCTGCCGCCGGGGAGTTCAATATTTTCTGCACGGAGGGCATTTTCCACATCCGTGGCCGTGAGGTTGCGGGCGGCAAGTGCCTGGCGGTCCAGCCAAA
>JBGTAR010000375.1:0-10255 GCA_041749815.1 Terrimicrobiaceae bacterium | reverse complement strand
AATAATTCAAGCAACACAAAAGATAATATCCCCATTAAAAGTTGCACTACATTTTCAACTTTCAAAAGCAATTTCACCCGCAGACCCGCATAAATGCTTGATCCTTGCTTTCAAGAAGAGCCGTAACTGTAGAAGATGGGTCTGGCAGGATACTGTCTGGATCAATTGGCTCCAGAGTCAGACTCCCTCGGCAAAGCCATCAAAGAACTGATCCAGTCCTTCTGGGAATTTCGCCAGAATTAGGGAGTTATAACAATTATGAAAAATGATTGCATTCAACGGACGGCGAGTGACCGCCATCCCTACCCCCGATGGTTTTTTGCTCGTATTTCGGCTCACAATAAGATCTAAGAATCCTCTATGGACACACCGCCCATTCTACCACCAGCACCCGAACCACCGGCCCCCTCGGACGCAGAGTTGAAACAGTGGACGGTGATCACTCACGTGTGTCCTCTCATCGGGCTGGTTGTCCCCTTTGCGGGAAACATCGTGGCCCCTCTCATCATTTGGCTGATCAAAAAGCCAGAACTTCCCGGGCTGGAGCCAGTCGGAAAAACGGTCCTGAATTTCCAGATATCCTGGAGCATTTGGATGCTGATTGCTTCGGCGATTGGTTTTGCGGCGTCCTGTTTTATTGTGCCGCTTCTGCTGCCACTCGGCTTTGCGACTGCCTGGATTGTTTTTACGATCATGGGCAGCATCAAGGCCAGTAATAGCGAGGCTTACGAATATCCGCTGACCATCAAAATTCTTCAGTAGCTCAGGAGGGACGGGGTGACGTCACGGGAGGATTGACTTGCAAGCACAGGCGTTGCGCCTGTACTATTCTGGTGGTCAAAACCAAGCTATTCAAAAATGGGAGTAATCAGGCAATTCGGATTCCCAAAAAATGGTCATTTGACTGCGATGAAGTCATGATTATCCGCAGAGGTGATGAGTTGGTTGTCCGGCCCGGACAAGACGACTGGGCTGAACTGCAGAAACTGGCAGGGGATTTTTCACCGGATTTTATGGCTTCGCGGCCGAAGGATTTGATGCCGGACGAGGTCGTGAGATTCGAATGAAATACCTTCTGGATACCAATGCCTGCATTGACCAGATCCGGGATATCGATTCGTCAACGGCCTTCTGGTGGAGGATTGGAGATAGGGGTTTTCCTTGCAGGTCAAGGCTCATGGAAGCTCGCCTTTCGCGTGAGCAGTCATTGCTCCCCTTCGAGAATCTTCAATAAGGCACGTCAGAAAAGCATTCCGGGCTCATCATCCACGGAAATTGTGAGGCCAGGAAACAGCGGCTTCTCAAGGAGCGGCATTCTGGGGTGTTGGAACTGAGCCGCTTCCTCCTTTGACGCCGCACGCGTGACGATTTTGACAAGGGGAGTCGAGGTTTGGATATCAAGAAGACCCCGCAGGACCATCCCATCAGGCACATCGCCCCAAACGAGCTTCCCAGTGATTTCGGACCGTTCGGCAAAGCGGCTGGCAGGAATATCCAAAAGCACCCCGCCTTTGCGTTGCCACCAATCCAGAATCTCCCCCCGGGCAAAGCCTGCCCACACATGACGCACGACGCCCTGCTTGTCGGCGCCAGCGACGATCTTTCCCGGTTGGAATCCCCTGCCTTGAAACTCGAATGCCGCGCACATGCCGTTTCACTATGCCAGATGGCAAAGGATCGTTCAATCTCCGGAATGACGGCTAGAACACAGGAATACTTTCTAGAGTGATTCGAGTATCGTCGTTGACGAGGTCTTACTTTGAGGAAATAGTATTACTATGCAACTCACACAAAAAGGACAGGTCACGATCCCAAAACACTTGCGGGATCAATATGGATTGCATCGGGGAACCGAGGTGGAATTTGAATCGGCGGACGGTGGCCTACTGATTCGCCCGGCAAGTCGCACAAGGGCCGAGCGCATGGCAGCGGGGATTGTGTCGGTTCGAGGAATTGCCGACGCGGCGATGACAACAACGGAGATTATGCACCTGACGCGCGATTAAAATGACATTGGTTGATGCCAACGTCTTGATTGATCTATTTACCGATGACACCGACTGGGCGGATTGGTCGGCCAAGGCGCTTACCGATTGTGCCGCGAAAGGCTTGGTCGGAATCAATCCCATCATTTTTGCTGAGGCTTCGGTGGCTTTTACCACGGAAAGCGCCTTCGAAGCGGCTTTAAGCCCGCTTCGGTTGCTGCGCTGGGAGCTGCCCTACGCCGCCGGCTTTCGGGTGGGCAAAGCGTTTCTATCGTATCGGCGGCAGGGAGGCGAAAAACTCTCGCCACTTCCTGATTTTTACATTGGTGCCCATGCGGAAATAAAAGACCTGCGCCTGTTGACCCGCGACCCTCGGCGATATCGTCAATATTTCCCCAAGGTCCACCTGATTTGCCCGGAGTAAATCGATTCTGACCCTCCTGGTGGGGTTCACTGAAATGCAGGTGAGACAGGGGAGCGGATCGTTCAATCTCCTGAAATCCAATCCCGCAAAAGTTTTTCCTGAGGGTTTGGGCCGATGACAGCCACCGTGGCTTTTTTGAAATCCAGAAAATCCTGAGCAACTTGGGAGATTTCTTCGGCAGTCACGGCACGAAGTCGCTCGTGCATGATCTCGGGGTCATGGATCTCTCCATAGACAAGCACGGACATGCCGACTCTCATATTCTGGGCTGAGCTGCGCTCGAGAGACATACGGCTGATGCCGATGGCGTATTCCTTGGCCCGTCGCAGTTCTGCGGTCTTGGGGGGAGTGGATTTGAGCGCGGCAATTTCCGAGCGAATGATGCGAAGGGATTTTTCGAGATTTGTTCCATCCAACCCGACGGAGATATTAAACATGCCGGTGTCAGCAAAAAGGCTGGGGTGGGTGCTGACGGAGTAACACAAGCCGCGGCGCTCGCGGAGCTGTTGGAAGAGCCGGGAACTGGCGTTTCCACCGAGAAGAATGTGGAGCAGGTGGGTGGCGTACCGGCGGTCATCGTAATTATTGGTGGCAGGCAGACCAATGGCGACCTGGGTTTGCTGCGTGTCCCGTTTTTCTGTCACTACTTGAAGAGATGTGCGGGGGCGCGGTGCGACGCCGCCTCTTGGGAGGCGTCCCTTGGGAAGAGAACCTAAAAGACGTGAAGCCAGGGCCACCACCTCCTCGTGTTTCACACAGCCGGCTGCCGTGAAAACTGTGCTTTTGGTGTGGTAGTGGCTTTTGCGGTAATCGGCAAATTCCGGTCGTCCCATGCGGCCAATCGATTCGAGGGTCCCGGTCAGGGGGCGGCCCAGCGCATGACCCGGCCAGAAATGTTGGTTCAACAACTCCTGCACATGGGAGGAGGGTTCATCGCGATACATCAAGATTTCCTCACCAATCACTCCCCGTTCCCTATCAATATCGGCCGCAGAAAATCGTGCATCCGTGTAAAGATCACAAAGCACATTACAGAGGCGGGGAAAAAACTCGGCGGCAGCAACCGCATAATAACAGGTCCGCTCTTCACTGGTGAACGCATTCATGTCCCCTCCGACGCCCTCGACTTCCTCCATGATACGACGGGCGCTGCGTTTGGTGGTTCCCTTAAAAAGCATGTGCTCAATGAAGTGAGAGATGCCGTTCAGGGGGGCGGGTTCATGGCGACCTCCGACACCCGCCCAGATTCCAACGGAGGCTGTGGCGGCATGAGGCATTTCGCAGGTGGCGATTCGGAGGCCATTGGAGAGTGTGGTCAGTTGGGTGTTCATAGGGATCGGGAGCGAAGGATCGCACCGGCTAACAGAAGATCGGCAGGCACGGTCATTTTGAAATTGGGTTGATGGTTTTCGACCAGAGTCGCGGATTTCTCCAGGCGCAGGAGGCCTGAGACCTCATCCGTGGTGCTGCTTGAAAGCGACTTGAGATCGTTCAGTCTTAGAATTTGAGGGGTTTGCACCCGCCACAGATTCGTGCGGGGGACCGGTTCCAGAACAATCCCCTGCTCATCACAGCGGTGGAGCGTGTCGACCACTTTTTCCGCGAGTGCGGCCGCACCGGAAGTGATGGCCGTCTGAAAACAAAGGGAAATGGATTCGGGCAGGATGAGAGGCCGGGCCGCATCATGCACCGCCACAAAGTCTGGTGGCAACTGACCCTCCAACTCCAGTGCGAGGACCCCATTTGCCACGGAATCCGAACGCTCGGCTCCACCTTCAACCAACGCCACCACTTTGGAAAAACTTTTGATCTCGCTTTCAAAATCCCCCCGACGGCCAGCGGGACACACAACCACAATCCGCCGCACGTCCTCGCAGTCATGAAACGCCGCGAGCGCATGCGCAACCACCGATCTGGCACCGAGCGGAGCCAGCAATTTGTCAAAGCCCATCCGCCGGCTGGACCCGCCGGCAACAAGGATGGCATCAAGGGTTGGCAAAAGCTGCTTCAAGAAAGCTGGCGCTGGACTTCCTGGCTGAGGGCCTTGCCGTCAGCCCGTCCGGCAGAGGCTGCAGAGACAATTTTCATCACCGCCCCCATTTGCTGTTTGGAGGTGGCCCCGGCTTCCGCGATGGCTTGTTTCACCAACTCCGAAATCTCAGCATCAGAAAGGCCTGCCGGGAGATAACTTTCCAGAATGGTGATCTCGGCCTGTTCGGCTGCCGCCAGTTCCGGGCGAGCGGCCTTCTCAAAACTCTCAATGGAATCCAAACGCTGTTTGATTTGTTTCCGAATCACGGCCACTGACTCAGAATCCTCCAAAACGGCATCAGCCCCCCCCTTTTCAATGGCAGCATTTTTCATCGCGGCCTTCAGGATCCGTAGCACGCCAAGCTTGGCGGAATCCTTGGCGCGCATGGCATCCTTGATGTCATTGTCAATGGTGGTTTGGAGACTCATCCCCATAGGACTAACGCTTGGACGGCTTGCGGTCAAAGAGAGATATCCCCTTGCCAAGCCCCCCTGATTCGACAAAGTAAGGGAGTCCCATCTTGTGGAGAGGACGTAAAACCACCATGAATTTTCGCGGCTTAGTCCATCAGACACTCAAACCCCTTCAGCGAGGGGCGCTGGAAATGACGCTTCCGTGCGGGCAAGTCTGGCGGTTTGGCGGTTTGGCGAGGGTTCCCAGGGCCAGGATTGACATCCATGATGAGAATTTTTTTCGTCGGACCGTGCTTTTTGGGCCGATTGGATTTGCTGAGAGCCATGTGGCCGGGGAATGGGACTCACCGGATTTGGTGGCGGTTGTGGCATTTTTTATTGCGAATGCCGAGGACTCGCCCGCCATGGAAACCCGATCCCGGCGGCGAAGAGGACCCGTGGATTTGTTGTCCGCCTACAACCGATTCATTCACACCCGCAGGCCGAACAGCATTCTCAAAAGTCGTGATAATATTCGTGAGCACTACGACCTGAGCAATGAGTTCTTTGCGCTCTGGCTGGATGAGACGATGACGTATTCGAGTGCCCTCTTCGAGCCGAACGACCTTCCGCTCAAAGAGGCCCAAATCAAAAAATACGATGCGCTGTGCCGGAAGTTAAGGCTCACGTCGGGCGACCGTGTTCTGGAGATCGGGACCGGCTGGGGGGGATTCAGCATGCACGCGGCCTCCACCTATGGGTGTCGTGTCGTGACAACAACCATTTCCCAAGAACAACACCACGAGGCCGCCAAGCGCATCTCGGAGGCCGGTCTGGCAGACCGCATCGAGGTACGGCTTGATGATTACCGTCACCTCACCGGTCGCTTTGACAAGATCGCTTCAATAGAAATGCTGGAGGCGGTGGGCGATCGCTATGTTGACGGATATTTTGAGAAATGTTCCAGCCTGCTGACACCAAACGGCCTGCTTGGGATTCAGGCTATTTTGTGTCCCGACCAGCAATATGACATCCTCAAACGCGGAGTGGACTTCATCCAAAAACACATTTTTCCCGGATCCCTGTTGATGTCGATGGGGAGGATCCTGGCCGCCACAGGCAAAACCCGGGCTCTCAACTTGCTGGAATACCAGGACATGGCTCCCCATTATGCAAAGACCCTCCGCCTTTGGCGGGAGGCCTTTGACGCACACCTGCCCGAGATCCGCGCTCTTGGCTTTGATGAGGCTTTTCTTCGCATGTGGCGGTATTACCTGAGTTATTGCGAAGCGGCC
Source organism: Terrimicrobiaceae bacterium (assembly GCA_041749815.1). Classification (GTDB taxonomy): domain Bacteria; phylum Verrucomicrobiota; class Verrucomicrobiia; order Chthoniobacterales; family Terrimicrobiaceae; genus JAJTZA01. The sequence continues at coordinate 4,127 of JBGTAR010000375.1, read as the reverse complement.
TTTGCGACACGTCACATCACGGTGGCACAAATCGTTTTTACAAAGTTTGGAAACTTGTCGCTCAATACGGGTTCACCGATTGAGGAGCTCACCATTGCACGCGGCCGGTGAATGCCTGGATTTTGGGTGGAGTAGCCACCAACGCTGTCATGGTCTATATGGCCGTTGTTTGGGCGGCTTCGAAGCGGGTAAACAACGCTGGCTGGGTGGATGTGGCCTGGTCGTATTCCTTCGCGGGAGTGGCGGCCCTTTTGTTCTGGCTTGGTCCGGCCCCGGATGTTCGAAAGATCCTGTTATTTGTCACGGTGGGGCTTTGGAGTTTGCGCCTTGGAACCCATTTGGCCATCCGCGTGGGGAAACATCATCCCGAGGAGGACAAGCGCTACGCCGCCTTACGGGAACAATTCCCCAAGCGTCCCTGGTTGATGTTTTTTGGATTCTTTCAAGCCCAGGCCGTGCTCGTCGGGATTCTGTCCACTCCATTCTTTGTGGTTGCAGCCAACACCTCCCCCACCCTCTCCCCGTGGGAAATCGCCGGGGCAATGCTCTGGCTGGTCGCAATCGCAGGCGAGTCTCTTGCCGACTCGCAACTCTCTGCCTTTCGTGACCGCCCTGAGAATCGTGGAAAGGTTTGTGATGTCGGACTTTGGAAATATTCCCGTCACCCCAACTACTTTTGTGAGTGGATGATCTGGGTCGCGTTTGCGGTTATGGCAGTTGGGTCTCCGGGGGGATGGGTGGGCATCTTGTCGCCTGTCATCATGTATTATTTATTGACCCAAGTCACCGGGATCCCACCGGCCGAGGCCCAATCCCTCAAGTCCCGCGGTGACGCCTATCGCAGCTATCAGGACCGAACCAGTGCTTTCTTTCCACGTCCTCCCCGTTCCGCAGCCTGACGCGAAAACCTGGGAGCCCCATAAACAAACAATACCATGATCAGCCTCGACACCCTTCTTTCTCACAATCTGCTCCCCGATGCCGCCATCCGCGTGGGGATCCGCCGACTCCTTGCAAAAAAGCTCAAAGAGGAAGATGCCGGCAACCCGGAAGATCAACAAAAAGCGATCTCTGCGTTTATTAGGGCACTGGATGCCAGTCCGATTGCCATCAAAACGGAGGACGCCAATCAGCAACACTACGAGGTGCCCACGGAGTTTTTTGTTCATGCCCTTGGTCCTCGGATGAAATACAGCAGCGGCTACTGGCCCACGGCATCAACAACATTTGCAGAGTCCGAAGAGCTCATGCTGTCGCTCACGTGCGAGCGCGCACAACTCGAGGATGGCCTCCGAATTCTTGAGCTGGGGTGTGGCTGGGGAAGTCTGACGCTTTGGATGGCTGAAAAATATCCCGGGTCAAAAATCACCGGTGTTTCCAATTCGCGCACGCAGAAGGAATATATTCTCTCACGGGCCGAGGAACGCGGCTTAAAAAATATTGAGATTCGCACGGCGGACATGAATGACTTTGAGGCAGAGGCTTCGACCTATGACCGCGTGGTTTCCGTGGAAATGTTTGAACACATGAAAAACTACCGGAAGCTGATGGCAAAGGTGGCGTCCTGGCTCAAGCCCGGGGGTCGGCTTTTTGTTCACATCTTCACCCACACCCGGTTTGCGTACCATTTTGAAGGCACCGACCCATCAGACTGGATCACCCGCTACTTCTTTTCCGGGGGGACAATGCCATCAGATCATTTGTTGCTCTACTTCCAGGATGATCTTCGAATTGAGGACCATTGGCGGGTTTCAGGAACGCACTATCAACGCACCTCCGAGGCCTGGCTTCAGACATTTGACAAGAACCAAGCCACGATTGAGCCCATCCTTGCCAAAACGTATGGAGCAGAAAACGCCAACAAGTGGAAAGCCTACTGGAGGATCTTTTTTATGTCCTGCGCCGAGCTGTGGGGATTCCGCAACGGTTCGGAGTGGATTGTGAGCCATTACCTTTTTAGGAAACCCTGACCCGGCCCATGCTCGCTTTCGGACGGATTGGAGCCCTCTTCTGGAAGGTCTTCCTGGTTGGGGGGTTAACTGCCGGGATCACCCCCAGCATGTTCGGTCAGTCGGCAGAGGTTTTGATCCGCCAAAGCGAGCAATTGAGCGATCAACACAAAAACAAGGAGGCCTTGGAGGTGCTCCTTGAAGCCGACCACTTGTGGCCGGATGATGCTGCGATCCTTCACCGCGTGGCGAAGCAATACGTGCTTCTGATGGGGGAGCAGCCATCCAAATCAGAAAAAAAGGATTTGGGTCGTCAGGCCTTGGCGGCTGCGGAGCGGGCTGTGATCCTGGCACCCCAGGACGCCCAGACCCGGCTTTCCCTTTCGATTGTGCTTGGGCAGGTGGCCCTTCTGGAATCACCTCGCCGCCAAATCGAAATGTCCCGCCGCATCCACGAGGAAGCCGAAGCCGCCACACGCCTTGATCCTGGGGAAGATTATGCGTGGCACGTGCTTGCCCGATGGAATTATGAGTTGGCAAACTTGAATCCAATCCTTAAATCCTTCGCGGAAGTGATATATGGAAAATTCCCCGATGCCTCCAATGAGAATGCCGCAAAGTATTTCCTCAAAGCCATTGCCTCGGGGCCTCCAAGGGTCATTCACCACGTCGAGTATGGAAGGACGCTTGCTGCTCTCGGAGAAAAGGAGGAAGCCCGTCAGCAGATCGAGCGGGGACTTTCCCTGCCTTCCAAGACCAAAGATGATGAAGACAGCAAAACGCGTGGGCGACAGGCTCTCCTGTCGCTTTGACCTCCCTTTGGTTTTAAAAACTTTTCTGTTATGCAGCGAATCCTGATCCTGACTGCCAGCATGGGCGAGGGCCACAACACCGCCGCCCGCAACATCCGGGAAGCTTTGCTTTCCGAGGGTGATGGCCAGGTTGACGTGCTTGTCGCGGATCCCTACACCCGCACAAATCCCGTGGTCAACCGGCTCGTTCAGAAGGGCTACACCATGGCGATCAACAAATATCCCCGTGCGTGGAAAGTGGTGTTCAATCTCCTCAGCCGGCGGGGTGTGGTGGAAGGCATGGGGCCTTTGCTCTCAGAGCTCACAGCCGGAGTCCGGTCCTTGATTGATGAGTTTCAGCCCGATCTCATCGCATCGACCTACCCCATTTTTTCTTTTATCGTCGCCAAGATCCGCAAGCGCGATCCTTCCATGGTCGCCCCGCTCTACACGGTCGTGACCGACTCCACGATGATCAATTCGGCATGGTATCGGTGTCACTGTCAGGGCTTTCTTGTGGCGGATGAGGCCACAGCAAATGTTCTGAGAAACGACCGAGTCCCCGAGGAACTGATCCACACCCTCGGATTTCCTGTGAGCATGGCCTTCGAAAACCTGACCCCGGCTCCCCATCCCGGCAGCGGGCCATGGAAAGTCATTTTTTTTCCCGGTGGCCGTGTCAACCGCGCGATTGCAACGCTCCAGCGGCTTGCGAATATCCCGAATCTTTCCGTGACCACCGTCACTGGTCGCAGGCAGGCCATTTTTAACGCCCTCCAAGCCGCACAGCTTCCAGCCCATGGGGAGCTTGTTGGCTGGACCGATCGCATGCCGGAAATGATGGCCTCCCATCACCTATTTATCGGAAAAGCTGGAGGGGCGACAGTTCAGGAAGCCATTGCCGCCAAGCTCCCGTTTTTGGTCAGTCACGTCGTTCCCGGACAAGAGGAGGGAAACATTGCCCTGATCGAGAGATCGGGGATCGGGACGTTGGCCACGGGAACACCTGCCAGGATTGGAGATATCATCGAAGGAGTTGTTGCCGTCGATGGAGCGCTCTGGAAGACTTGGCGCTCAAATATTGAATCCCTCTCCATGCCATCCGCATCCCGATCGATTGCCCGATTTCTTTTGGAACGCTCTCCTTGAGGATGCGGACTTTTTCACTGCCATCTGGCCATGAAGAACTTCATCTCAGGAATTCCCGTAAACCGCTTCATCCAGGCGGCCTGCTTGACTTTTGCTCTGATCATCTTCGGGGTGCTTTTATTTTTGAGCAAACCTTGGGAGATTCCTTCCGAGGCATGGTCAGCGAAACCCTCTGTCGCACGATGCGTGCAGGCAGGTTTGTGGTGGGCGGGCCTTGCTAGCGCGGGCATCCTGATTC
>JBGTAR010000374.1:0-35889 GCA_041749815.1 Terrimicrobiaceae bacterium | reverse complement strand
TCACAATCGCCAAATCCTGAAGCAGCAGTACACCGGTCACGAGTCGCCCAAATGGCTGAAACATCTGACCCTGACGGCGAAGGTGTTGGGTGACCACCAGGGTCGAACTCGCTGAGACGGCGAATCCAATATAAGTGGAGGCAATGGTTCCAAAACCCAAAGCACGGCAGACGAGAAACGCCGCCAGCCCGCAGAGGACAAATTGGAGGGCTGCCACCCAAACGACCTGCCGTGTCTCATGACGGAAACGCCGGGGGCTCAGTTCCAGCCCGGCGGAGAAAACCAGAAAAGCCAACCCAAACTCAAGCGTGCTCCCAGCCGCTTCACCCTCCAGGGCAAATCCAAAATAGGACGCTGCAAAACCTCCTGCCATCAGCAATGGAATCACCGGCATCCGCAGCCAGGTGGATATGGCAAAACCGCCTGAGGCAATAATCAGAATAATGGCAAGCGGCGTCATTCGGTGATGATTCCCCTCTCAAGCAACAATTTGTTCTGAAGTTTCACCCCATCCACCTTCGGCAGCATCAGGTAGGCAACCCCCAGCTCCAGGAGATTGTCCACCACGGAGAGATCAATGGCGTGAATCGCAGCGGGGACGCCACTTGTCTGACAGCGATAAGCCAGCAAGTCATTGGCCTCTTCTATTTGCAGGGCGCTCACAAGGAGTTTGGCACGGGGAAGCCCAAGTTCCTCCAGCACGTCGCGAAATTCGACATTTCCAAGATGCGTCTTGCATGCCAATCGACGCAGCTTTCGTGGGTCGGTGTCAACGGCAACAACCTGCTCGCCCTGGTCGTGCAGGGTCATGGCCAGCTTGCGGCCAAGGGTGTTCATGCCAACCACGATGATGTGATTCTCCAGTCCGGAGGAGCCGTCCTCGTCCTCCTTCTGGCTGGCCCCATAAATCTTGAGGAATCCCGATGATTTAAAAATCTTATAAAGCGGTTTGTTGTAGAGAATCAGGTAGGCGGAGCCCGCGATGGTGATGATCCCGACGAGCCCCGTGATGGTGATCACGGATGGCCCCACCAGCCCGGCCGAGGCGCCAAGTGCGACAAAAATAAAAGAAAACTCGCTGATCTGGGCCACCGTCACACTGGTGAGGAAAGAGGTTTTTTCGCCGTATCCAAAGCGGGCAATGATGGCCATGAAGATCACCGGGTTTCCGAGCAACACAAATAAGGAAAGGGTCACCACGGGCACCCATTGGGATATAAAATCTCCAGGCACCATTTTCAGCCCCAGCGAAACAAAAAAGACCGCTACAAAAAAATTCATGAGCGGCTTGATCCGATGCTGGAGGTCTTTGTTGTAGGGGAGTTGGGCGAGACTCACCCCGGCGAAAAAGGCTCCAAGCTCAATCGATAGCTTCAAATGTTCGGCCACGGCCACCACCGCAAAACACCAAAAAAGACTCCAGATAAAAACCATCGCTGGAGACCGGGAGGCCCACTCAAACGGCCGGGGCAGCAAAAATTTGGAGGCAACCAAAACTCCGCCCAAAAGCAGCAACATCCCACCAAATGCCTTGGCAAGACCCACAGCGATCGCAGCCCCATCATACCCGCCATCTCCCCCGCGCAGACCACTCAGCACGGTAAGCACCACGATCACCACAAGATCCTGCACAAGAAAAATCCCAACCGCAATCCGACCATACAGACTGTCCAACTCGTCTTTGTCCGAGAGCACCTTCACAACCACCACGGTGCTGCTAAAGGTCAGCGCCACGGCTAAAAAGAGAGCGTCCATCGCGGTGAAGTTAAGCACCAGGCAGAGCAAATATCCCCCGGCTGCGGTGAGAACGACCTGGCCAATCCCCGCCACCACGGCCACCCGCCCCACATCCCGGATTTTGTCAAAACTCAATTCCAGCCCGACAATAAACAGCAGCAAAACAATCCCCAATTCAGAGATCAACTCAATCGCGGGAGAAGATTCCACCCATCCGGTCAGCGGCCCAATCATCATGCCTGCAAACAAAAAGGCCACAATGGAAGGCAGACGGATCAATCTGGCAACAACAGCAAAGGCCGCAGCAGCAACCACAACCATCCCCAGCGCATAAAATAAATCCGTGTTCATCAACCGCCTCTCATACCGGCATCCTAAAACCCCGCAATATTCATTCCAAGCCTTTGCGGCCAGGTGGGTCCAAACTTAAGGCGCAATGTCCGGAGCCTGCAAAAAATAGGCCTGCAAAGAACTCTCCTGATGGTAAGGCTCAAAGAAGGGGTCATCGAGGAGGCGGGAGAATTGTTCAGGGGATAAAAGGGCCTTGAGGGAGGAGAGGTATGCTGCAGCTTTGCCCGGGTCTCCATCTTGCATGGACAAAGCGGCCGCTCCAAGGAGCCAGAAAGGTGCCTGGCTGGTGATGGCCGCTTTTTCGTAGGTGGCCACGAAGGCTCGCACCTCTTCCGCTCGACCGGCTTGGATCTTAAAAATCAGGAGGCGGTTTGCCACCCCAGCGTTTCCCGGTTCCAAGCGCGTGGCTTCCTCCAGGTCCAGAAGCGCCGACGGAAGATCCCCTAATTTTCGATGGAGCGATGCCCGGGCCGCGAGAATCGGACTTTTCTCCTCCGAAAATTCCAAAGCCTTGCTGAATGACACCAATGCGGCAGGCAGGTCCCCCTGATGCGATTGGAGCTGACCCAAGACTCTCCATGCTTTTCCACTTTGCGGATCCACACGTAAGAGGGCAAGCGAAGCCGCCTCGAGTTTTGGGTCGTCATTTTCGCCCACAGCGGCCTTAAACTCGGCTTGGAAACGGCTAATTTCTTCCGCCTTCAGACTCTCTGGACCGGGCGTTGCCGACTGCACGAGGGGGGGCGGTGCGGAAGGAGTTGCTGGTTTTACAATGGCCAGATAGATGAGAGCCGCTGTGGCCAGCAAACCGACAGCGATGCCCAACACGGGACGCATCAGGCGCTTGCGGGATTTGAGCGCCCTTCGATCTCTTATGCTCAAATATGCCATATGGAAATCTTATGCGAGGACCAGTTGCAAAGGCGAGCCCAAATCCCCCAATGAGGGTCCCATCCGGCCATGAGACCCGAAATACGATGGTGAGTTTTGGTTGTCGCCGGAGACTCTGGCCCACATCGCGAGCAGCTTATTGAGGGGCGGCCTGCAGGTCGTGGGAGGCTTCCGGACTGGCGAACTGACGGCGGGAGGATATAAAAATGTAGTTGCCCAGAAATCCCAGAGACCCGACAAGGAGGAAGAGCGTTCCAAGCGAGACAATGCGTTCAATTCCCACCCAGGCCCCGGGCACAACAAGCAAAACGCCCGTCGCATAGTTGAAGTAGGAGGCAAGGAGGATCAGCTCCGAAAGCCGGTTTTTGAGAGTTGGGGAGTTAAGTTCCGATGGCCGTCCCTGTTCGATCCGAAGATTTTGAAACACAAGTCCGATAAGGATTGGAACCATGACGGCCAGCGCCCCCATCAGAAAAATGGCCCCGTCCACCGGCAGGAAATCCACAGGCAACGGCCCGGGGGCCACGGCCTCAACGTCGGCCACAGCCGACTCCACTGCGGGAGCAAGGCGTTTCACAGCAGCCAGAATGAGCAGACAGGCGGTTACGGGGATCAGGGAAAACGAGGTGAGCAGAATTTTGGCATCCCACGGCAGGGACTGGGACCGTTGGAGTGCGACAAGAAAGCCGAGCAGATATAAAACCGCACCGATCAGATAGATGGCCCCGCAAAGAATGAGGAATCCGGGACTGCGAAATGTGATCGCGGGAAACATCCATGCGACGCCCGCATTACAGAAAATCAGGGCATACCAGGCAAAGGGGCTTTTTGTTTCCTCCACTCCCAGCGCTTTGGGAAGCAGGCGGATCGTCAGACCCATGAGCGTGTTGATCAACACGCCCGCAAAGCTAAACACAAGCCAGGCGGCGCTCCAATCGGTGCCTTGCAGCGAGGTGAGGGGAGCTTGTTTTGTGAAGGGAATTCCAAGAAAGACCATGATCAACAGCCACACCATCGAAGCCGAAAGACAAACCCTTCCAATGTCCGGGCCTGCCGCCTTGCGAAACGTCAGGCTGAGGTTGATGGTATAAACCATCGCACCGCAAGCCAGAAAAGTGGCCCCCATTTCTGCACGGGGAAAATCGGGCCAAAGAACGGTCAGCAGGGCCAGGAGTGTCCCGACCACATGGAAGCCATAGTGGAGAAACACAAATTTTTCGCTGTAGAGCGGGATGTCAAATACCTTGGGGAAGGCTGTATAAACCAAACCAAACATACCGCTCAGTCCACAACCAAAGAGCAGAAGGGTGATCCACGACAACCCATGTCCGGTGAGCACGGGAGTCAGAAGGAAGCTTGGACGCCCTGCCAGCATGAGCGCTGCCAGGGCGAGAAAAACGAGGGACGTGACAAGAAAGGTTTTTGCACCAAGTCCGGACTCGGAGGTTGAGGGTTGGGATGGGTTTTTCATGACAGATGGGATGCAGGTTGTGGTGGTTGAGAAAGTTGTTCTGATGAGGAACTGCGAAAGAACAGGAGAACGATTCCGATGGAGGTCAGGGAGCTCAGTGGCATTATCACAGCGGCAACCAGGGGGTTCATCCAACCAGCCAGTGACGCGCTGACGGCCAGCGCATTGTAGCCGGCTGCGAAAGCAAAGACCGCACGGGTGGCATGACGGTGTCTGTGGGAAAGTGCGAACAGCTGCCCGAGACCAGCAAGGCTCCTGCCCAGCAGATAGAAGTCTGCCTTGTGTTCGAGCAAGCCGGTGTCCACGGCTGGCGTGCCACGGCAGAGCGCCGCGTCAAAGGCAAGGCTGTCATTGGCCCCATCTCCAAGGATCAACGCGGAGTTCTTCCAACGCGTCCGGATCAATCGGGCCTTGTCCCCGGGCGTCAAGCCGCCCAAACCACGACCCTCGGGGAGACCCAAATTGTCAGCCAGCGCGGAAACCTTTCGGGGTTCATCGCCGCTGAGGAGAAAGAGATCAAACCCTTGGTTGGAAAATTGGCCGACCTGATTGGCCGCTTCGGGTCGCAATTCCTCCGAGAAGCGAAACGTCGCGAGCGGAACTCCCTCAAGTGAGAAAACCGTACCTTCCTCAAACGATGCCCAGCCAGCCCAGGTGGACCGGCCCAAACGCCAGAGGCCAGCCGCAGAACTCCATTCCAGGCCCATCCCGATGATTTCCCGGACCTTGGAAAAACCCTCCTCATCGGGTTCGATGCCATCGGTCAATAACACCTCGCGAACACAGGCTGCCACGGGGTGCAGACTGGTATGAACCAGCGTGAGCAGGGCGGACTTGGCCCTCGGAGTCAGACCGCCAAGGGCCTGGGGATTGGCAAGCACCAGATTCTCCAGCGTGAGCGTACCGGTCTTGTCGAAGAGAATGGTGCGAACCTGCTGCAAGCGGCTCCAGAGGGAGCCTTCGCGGACAAAAACCCCGGACTGTTGAAGCCGGGAAGCCGCCACATCATCCAGCAATGGAAGGGCCACTCCAATGGCACACGGACAGGAAACCACCAACACTGACACGAGAACCTGAAACGCTGCGAGCCACTCGCCGCCAAGGACCCCCCAAAATACAAAACCCGCGGCAGCCAGCGTCAAAATGCAGGTCAAATAGATACGGATGAGTTTTTGGAGGGAAAGATTTCTCCACGGCCGGGATTCCTCAAATGTCAGAAGGTGCGCCAACTGCGATGACCCCCAGTCTTCCAAAGCCAGGAAATGGCAGGTTTCTGACGAGAGGCACCTGGCTCCTGAGGGAACAATGCCTCCTGCGGCAAAAGTGCGGGGGGCAGGCTCTCCATTGATCCAGTTCAGGGCAAAAACGGCGGGGGTTGTGAGCAGTTTCGATCGCACGGGGACAAGACCGTTGCGACCAACAGAAAACCTTTCTCCGGCTTGGAGCGACTCAGCGGGTCCCTCGACTTCGAGACCATCGCGGAGGGCGCAAACGGATCCCGGAGAAAGCCGCATGCCCAGCAGTCGCTGTCGGTTGCATTCCACGGAACGCTCCTGAAGCCAGCGCCCCAATAGCATCAAAAACGTAAAAATCGCAACAAAATCAAAGTAAGCAAATGCGGCGGACCCGGTACCCCATGCCACCACCGAGCCACCGTATGCAAAGACCAACCCAAGGGAAATCGGCAGGTCGATGTGGAGGTCGCGGCGCCGAAGCGAGGCCCACGCCCGACGGAAGAAATAAGGGCCACCAATCATCAGGCTCGCTGTCGCAATCAGAAGCGCCACCAGATCGAAGAGATCTGCAAACTGGTCAGTAGGGTGCAGCCCGAGATATCGGGGTAGCGAAAAAAGCATGGCATTCAGCGCAAGGGCTGCGCAGATCCCAAGGCGTCGCACGAGTGGCTTGGTGGGAGTTGATTCCACCCCACACGGACCAAGGAGATAGCCGAAACGTTGAACATCCCTGGCATAGGCCAAAAGATCGCAAGCCCCCCGTTCCCACCGCAGATGGATGGTCCCTGCCGAGGAGTTCACCCGGCAGGACACAGCCCCCGGTTGCTCGGCAAAAATCGCTTCCAACAGCCACACACACCCGGCACAGGAAATTCCCTGAACTCTCATGGTGAGTTTGGAGACGGGCGAATCTTTTTCTGCGGCCGCCTGCAACCCCTCCAGCCAGTCCAGGGCCCGCTCGTGAAAAACCTGGCTTCCCACCGGCGTGTGGATTTCCCCGAAATGGTAAAAGTCTTGTAGTCCGCGTTTGTGAAGCAGGTGATAAACAAAACGACACCCCGAGCAACAGAACTCGCCCTCCTGCGTGGTGACAAGGAATGGAGTGCGGCAGTGCACGCAGCATCGTATGGGCGAGGCGTCAGGCTGACTGGCCGAAGGCTTGGAAAACCGGACGTTCATTGGCACATCGGGCATCCCGTGGATGCGGTGTAGGTGCTGCGAATCACGAGGAGAATCACGCTTGCAAAGGCAAGTCCGCGGCGAAGAATTTCCATTCGTTGCGGTGACCATTTTCCACCAAGGGCCGTCAGGCGATTTTGAACCAGAAACAACAAGGGGACCGTGCCTGCACCAAACATCACCATCAGCCCTGCGCCCGAGGGTCCGGAGCCGGAGAGGGCCGCCGCTCCAACCACCAAATAGAGGGGGGCACATGGCAGGAGTGGCGTCAGGGCGCCAAGCGTTCCCGCCCTTGCGCAAGGCCCGAGCTTTTGCGTTTTTGCAAAGGCCCGGGAAAACCAAGCCGTGAATTGCGGCAACCGCAAGCGCTTGTCGAGACCGGCTGCCACAGCCAGAAAAAAGAGCGCAAAAAGCAGGGTCATTCCCCGCGTGGAGCCGCCCACCAAAACATCCGCCAACGGCTTTCCAACCACCCCCGCCGCCCACCCCACAATGGCGTATCCGACAAGGCGTGTGCAGTGATACACAATCGCCGGCCATTGCCCGACCTGACGACCCGGGTGAGTGCAGGCGGCACAAGCCAGGGGGCCGCACATGCCAGCGCAATGAAGACTGGTGACTAACCCGGCGACGAGCGCCGCCATGGGACCTGCAAGTTCTTGAGGGTTGATCATGGCTGCTGCTTGGATTTGAGGAGTTGCATCTCTTGAGCGGGGGTGAGCTCGTGGGTATTGATCCGGGAGCTCACTCGCATGGCGACCAACCAGACGGTGATCACAAGCAGAAAAGCCGCAATCACGAGCAACCAGGGACGTTCCGCTATGAGATTTTTCATGGGGCATCCTCCTCGCGATAGGGGCCAAGGAAGGGGGCCCTGCGCTCACTTTCAACGGCTCCGCTCTCTCCAACCACTTTGACGGTGACATCAAAATTGCCGTGAAAATCCGCGTCAGGAACTGACAGAATCAGAGGTTCCTGAATTTCCTCGCCGGGCCCGAGGACAAGCGGATGGGCAGTGGCCCCATCCCCCCGGAGGTGGGGTTGGGAGGAATCGATCACGATCTGGTATTGGTGTGACGCAGGCCGTTTATTTGCGAGTCTCAGCAAAAAGTTGTTTCGGACCGTCGAGCCATCGCGAATGTAGGGAGCCCCGGGCAAACGTAGCACGGAAACAATCACGGGTTCCACCTGACGGGTGGCAAAGAAAAAGACCGAGGCGCCGGCCAGCGCAAAAAACAGATACAAATAAAGCCGGGGGCGGAGGAATCGTGAGGGTCTTCCGGCCAGTGCGTTGAGCGAGTCATGACGAATCAGGCCTTTTTTCCTGCCAACTTTGACCATCACCTCATCACACGCATCAATGCAGGCCTCGCAGGCAATACATTCGAGTTGGAGGCCTTGTCGTATGTCAATTCCCGTCGGGCAGACCTGCATGCAACGCCGGCAATCAATACAATCCCCGTCCGCAGCGCCCAACTTTCCCCGGGGTTCCCCGCGTTTCTCATCGTAGCCCACCACAATGGAATTGTCGTCGATCAGCGCGGATTGCAGGCGTCCATAAGGGCAAAGGACGATGCAAAATTGCTCACGGAACCAGGCAAAATCAAAGTAGAGCAATCCGGAAGCAGCGAGGACAAAAAGAAAGAGTCCCCAGTTTTCGGCCGGCGAGCGAAGCACCATCCCATAAAGGACCGGCACCGAAATAAAGTAGGACAGAAAAATGTGGGCGATGAGCGCCGCGAGCAGAAAAAACAGCCCATGTTTCACAACTCGGCGAAAGACCTTTCCTGCGGCCCATGGTGCGGATTCCAGTTTTCTTCGAGCCATGGCATCCCCATCGATCCATCGCTCGAGTCGGCGGAACACATGGTCAAGAAACACGGTTTGCGGGCAGACCCACCCACACCAAACCCGGCCAATAATGGCCGTCACCAAAAACAGCGTGAACCCCGTTCCGGTGATGAGAAAAAACAGCAACCAGAGGTCCTGAAACATGAGGGTGAGGCCGAAGAGATGAAATTTGCGGTGCAGCACATCAAGAAAAACCGCGGGCTCCCCGTTGATTCGCACCAAAGGCAGGGAGATATAAACCGCAATCAGGAAAAGGGCTGCCACCCGCCGCCACCGCGTCCAGAACCCCGAAACATCGGCGGGATGAACGAAATAACGGGAACCATCCTCGTTGATCGTTGTGACGTCGTCAATGGAGGGAAGCTTAGCCTTCATTGGGCGCCGCAGGCACCTCAGCCGGTTGTTGAATGGTGGGATTTTTGCTGATGATGAAAGCCACGACTTCTGCCATGCGCTTTTGGCCAAGCAGGGGGCCCCAGGTCGGCATGCCTTTTTCGAGGACCCCATCACGAACGGTGTTGAAGATTTCCAGAGGAGTTCCCCCATGAATCCATGTGGTGTCTGTGAGGTCCTGGCCGATGCCACCTTTCAGGTCCTCCCCATGACAGGCGACACAGGTGCTCACATAGGTTTTTTGACCGGCAGCGACGATAGCCGGATCTTTGCTGAAATTCCACAACTGCACATTGCTTGGAGGTTCCCCGTGATTCAGCGCGGCAAGCTTCAACGCCTCAATACGGCTTTGAACCCTCACCCATCCCGCCTGCTGGTGGCCGGTCCACTCAAAGTAAGCCCAGTAACCAATGCTGAAAACAATGGCACCATACAGGGTGAAGAGCCACCAGTTCGGCAAACGTTTATCGTATTCCTGGATACCGTCATAGCTATGCGGACGCAGGGCATCGTCGTTGGGTGACTGGGGATTTGCGCTCATGATTGGTTCTCCTTTTGGAATGGCAATTCCGCGTCATGCTGCACCTTGGACTGCGGCATGCGCAGGGCGCCGACCAAAAAAAACAAAAACACGCCCGCGCTCACAACAAACGCAGCCACGGCCACCGGGCCACTCCAATCCGCAAATGAGACCTGGTGAAACATCAGGGGTTCTTCGCCTGCGCGGCCTCCTCGTTGATGACGGTTTCGAGCCCGGGGTTGATCTCCGGCGCGGGTTGAGGCGGCGAAACCGTGCGCCCAAGGCCCTGAATATAGGCGATCAGCGCAATGATCTCCTTGTCGGGAGAAATCTGCACGCCGCTCTTTGCAAGATCATCCACGATCAACTGACCCTGCGCCAGGCTGTCGGCGAGGATTTTCTCGGGCGATCGCTCGGGGAAGGGAACCCCCAGAAACCGCTGCACCTCGATTTTTTTTGTTAATGAGGCAAGGTCCGTTTTTTGGCGCATCAGCCATGGGTAGTTTGGCATGGTGCTTCCCGGTGAGGTCGAGCGGGGGTTTTCCATGTGTTGGAAGTGCCAAATGTTGGGATATTTGAAACCAACCCGCTGAAGGTCCGGCCCGGTGCGTTTGGATCCCCACTGAAAGGGAAAGTCATAGATGGACTCCGCAAGCCGTCCGCTTGGACCGTATCGCATGACCTCCCCCACAAGCGGGCGGATCATCTGACTGTGACAATTATAACACCCCTCGCGGACATAGATATCCCGCCCGGCCAGCTCAAGAGGGGAATACACTCTCTGCCAGGGACCGTCCTCACCGCGGGTCTGGTCCAAAAACACCGTGGGGAGAATCTGAATCATCCCGCCCGCCACCACCGCAATCAACGTCAGCACACTGAAAGGCAGCCAGCTCTCCAGCAACCGGTCATACCAATCCGACCATTTGGATCCCGAGAGGCTCATATGGATCATCGCCACCAGGGCGGTTTCAATGAGCAGCACAAACGAAATCGTGCTCAGAATTCCCTGACCGACTCCCCAGAGGCATGCAAACAGCACGAGCAGGAACGCATAAATCACCGGAGCGCTGATGAGCCCCCTCAAGAGCCCCATGCCTTCGCGTGGTTTTTTCTCAGGGATCTCCACTTCCACCGTGGTGGTCACCGGCGATCCCGAACGAATGGTTCGGAAAATATTGTAAGCCATGAGGATGAACCCAAAGAGGAAAAAGGTCCCCCCCACGATGCGGGTGTTCAGCATGGCGCGTGTGGACAAGACCGCATCAAGAAAGTTGGGGTAAGCCAGGACGCCTTCCGGGGTCACCGAATTGAGCATCAATCCCTGCGTGATACCGGAGACCCACATGGAGGCCACATAAAGAAGGATGCCAACCATCCCGGTCCAGAAATGCAGGTCGGCCAGCTTCACAGAGAAGAGCCGTGTGTTGTAGAGGCGCGGAGCCAGCCAATAAAACATTCCTGCGGCCATGAAGCTGTTCCAGCCGAGGGTGCCGCTATGAACATGCCCGATGGTCCAGTCCGTGTAATGAGAAAGCGCATTGACGGAGCGGATCGCAAGCAGAGGTCCCTCAAAGGTGGACATCCCATAAAATGTCACGCCCGCAGCAAAAAACTTCAGCACGGGATCGGTCCGCAATTTATGCCATGCCCCTCGCAAGGTGAGCAAACCATTCAGCATGCCACCCCAGGACGGTGCCCAAAGCATCAGACTAAAAATCATGCCCAATGTCTGCAGCCACTCCGGCAACGCGGTGTTTAACAGATGGTGAGGCCCGGCCCAGATATACACAAACACCAGGGACCAAAAATGAACCACCGAAAGCCGGTAACTGTAAATCGGACGCTCCGCCGCCTTCGGCAGATAATAATACATGATGCCCAAAACCGGTGTGGTGAGAAAAAAGGCCACCGCGTTGTGTCCATACCACCACTGCACCAGAGCATCCTGGACTCCTCCAAAAATCGGATAGGCATGCAGCAGGCTTGTCGGGATCTGCAAGTGATTGACGATATAAAGCATCGCCACGGTGATAATCGTCGCGATGTAGAACCAACTTGCCACATAGAGGGACTTTTCATTGCGGATGGCCAGCGTCCAAAAAAAGTTGATGGCAAAAACCACCCAGATCAGGGTCACCGCAATGTTGATCGGCCAGATCAACTCGGCGTATTCCTTGCCCCGTGAAAATCCCAGGGGCAGGGTGATGGCTGCCGCGACAATGATTGCCTGCCACCCCCAAAAATGAAGGCGGCTCAGAAAATCCGAGGCCAGGCGGGTCCGGGTCAACCGCTGGGTGGAATGATAGATCCCGGCAAAGATCATGTTTCCGACGAAAGCAAAAATCGCGGCATTTGTGTGCAGCGGCCTCAGGCGCCCGAAGGTGAGCCATGGTGTGTCAAAGTTCAGCACATGAAAACTCATCTGCGAGGCTATGAGCACCCCCGCACACATGGCGACGAGTCCCCACATAATCGAGGCCAGCATGAACTGCCGCACGACCTTGTCGTTATATTCGACCGTTTGTGTGTTCATGGCTCCGTCTCCTCGACTTTTTTCTCGCCGGTCAGTGCCGGTGGATTCTCCTTCTGGAAGGGCAACAGACTGTCGCGCAGGGCGTCCCCGCCGGAAAAATCATGATGATAAAGAAATGCTCCCACAAAAAACAGGGCCAGCACCGTGCTGATAAAAATTGTCAGAAAGAGAACATTCATTCGGAACTCCGTGGTGGCCTGCTGTTGATCATGCTCCCCGGAGATTCCGCTGTCCCCGGCTTTCCCGCCACGCACGGCTTCGGAATTGCTGCGCAGATTTTTAGAAACGTTCTTGTATTTGAAGAAAAATGCGAAGTATAAGTATTACTAATGCAATCCTTCACATCAACCTGCTTGTCCAGCACCCCCCTCCTCCGGGATTTCACGAACGCCTACAATCGCGCAGTGGGCATGCCGGTTCACTTTCATGAACCCGGGGCGTTTGCCGTCCCTCAGGAACCCCTTATGCCGGCCTTTTGTCAGGTGATGGCGCAGCGGCGGCGATCCTGCGAGCATTGCCTGACCACCCATCTGGCTCTTCAGGATTCCCAAGGGGCCCAGACCCGCACAGGGATTTGTTTTGCCGGGCTGACGTCCTCGGCCGTGCCGGTATATGGGGGAGGGAGGGTTCTCGGATTCCTGCACACCGGTCATGCGTATGTCGACCGCCCCCCGCAGGCTTGCGGGGAGCCGGGACGTGGATGCCTCCTCCCGGGGCGGGGTGCGGTCTCCTCCGGGCGACGCAAAAGCCGACCCTGTGCGGGGGCCTGCCGAATGACGCGTCAGATTGGCACCATGGAATACGAGGGCGCGGTCGGTCTGCTGACGGTATTTGCCGCCCAGCTGGCCAGCATTCACGTCCAGCAGCCCGAAGGAGCCACCTACCCGGCCATTGACCATGCCCTTAGAAAAATCCGACAGGACCCCACCCAATCGTGGACCCTCGTGGACCTCTCCCGCCAAGCCGGCATGCACCCCGCCTACTTCAGTGCAAAATTCCATGCCCACACCGGAAAAACCCTCACCGACTACCTGGCCGCGCTGCGAGTGGAACGCGCAAAACACCTCCTCACCTACACCGGTCTCCCCATCAGCGAAATCGCTTTCTCAAGCGGCTTCAGCTCCATCTCCCAATTCAACCGCGTTTACAAGAAACTCAACGGTCACCCGCCAGGAGAAGATCACCGGGACTAAAGCCACTGAGCAAAGAATTGGACCCCAAAGCTTACTCGGCAAGGTATCAAACATGGGATATTTAGCTTGACATTCATTCCTCGCCAGAAATCATCTTTAGATGATCCCTCCAATCCTACGTTTTGCCCACCCCCTGATCATAGGCGCGTTGATCTATGTGGCCATGATGCCATCAGATCTCCACGCGCAAAACACGCTCCCCCCGGGTCAGGATCCTGCGAGGAACATGGCGGCTGCGGGCTATTGGTCCATGTGGGCCGAGACGCAAGAAAGCCCGCCAGCAATCACGCTGAGGTTTCTTTATACGAAGGACGGCTCGGGAAATGCCCTGGCGCTTGATATCCGCCGCCGGGTGTATTCTGACGCCGGGGACCAGCCTTGGGTGGTGGTGGGGCAGGCTCAGCAGAATGACGTGAGTTGGACCGATACCAATGTTGAAGACGGGGTGATTTATGAATACATGGCCACAAGAAACCCCTCCGGGAGTTCCCTTCTGGGAGTTGTGGCCGCCGGGGTGAACGCCAACAATGCCGTGCCAAGAGGAACGATCATCGTGGTTCTCGCGCAAAACATCGTCACGCAAAACCTGGCCGCCATCAACCAACTCACCTCCGATTTGATCGGTGACAATTGGAAGGTGCGCACCATCATGGTTCCGACGTTTGAGGATCTTCCGGTGCAGGGGTCAGAGTGGACCAACATCCGGGGCCTGTGGAGCAGGCATTATCCCGCCAAGCTGCGGGATTTGATTCGTAGTGTGTATTACGAGGATCCCGCGAACACCAAGCTGCTTTATTTTTTGGGTCATGTACCCATTGCCACTTCTGGGACAAACGTTTCCGTGCCGGATGGGCATGGAAGCAGAAAGACCTTTGCCACCGATCATTTCTACGCCGACATGGACGGAGTCTGGACGGATGTGCAGTACAACAGTTTCAGTACGAACTCATTCATGAAAAACGGCAGGAACATGCCGAACTTTCCTCAGGATGGCACCTTCGATTCCAACACCGGGGTCTCACGGGTGGAGATGGGTTTTGGCCGCGTGGATCCCTGGGATATCGGGAACCAAGTTTGGTACACACCGGACCTCACGGCCAGTGAACGCATTGCCCGGTATCTAAGCAAGGCGCATAAGTTCCGTCATGTGCAACCCTTTGGTCCCACCGGGAATGAAGAAATCGCAGGCCGCCGGGCCATCATGCGCTACACGCAAGGGGGCCAGGACGGAGCCTCCAGTTACGGGGCCTCTTTGCTTGCCATGGTGGGCCCCCACAACATGGACAATTGGACCTCCCTCAGTTCGCTTCCTCCTCCGGTGCCACCGATCACTGAAGAAGATGTGCAATGGACTGTCGACAATGGACCCTATCTTTTTTATGGCCAGGGGTCGCGGAACCCGCCGAATAATGGAAATGACCAACTTGGCAAGGCGGTGAACTGGTCCAGCATGCAGAGCTATTTTGGAGACTGGCATATTGCGAATGATATGCGCCGCCACATCTTCTCAGACAGCATGGCCCTCACGTGGCTCTATACAGGAAGATTTAACCCCGAGCTGTTTAATCATGGTTTGGGAGTTGGCGAGCCGATTGGCAGTGTCATGAAGCTTTCGATCAATTTTGGGACCAATGCCCTCTACTTCTCGAGCACCGCAACTTCCGGGCAGAATTTTCTCAGGGCGCTGATGGGAGACCCCGCGTTGCGGATGTTTCCTGTGCCTCCCGTACAAAATTTGGTGGCCCAGGGGTCTGGCAACTCCGTGAACCTCACGTGGACAGCTCCAACAGATTTGAGCGAATTCCAGCACTACCAAGTCCAAAGGGCTGCGGGAATGACAGAAGACTTTGTGCTGATTGCTGACGGATTGACACAGCCTCAGTTTACGGATTCCCAAGCGCCAGCCGGGCCAAAGGTTTATAAGGTTCAGGCCGTGCACCGGATTTTGACGGGGTCGGGGATGGTCTCAACCAATTCCCAAGCACAATTCGCCAAGGTGGGATTGCAAATTGAGCCACTGCTTCTGCCTCCTTTCAAAATGGGGGACAATGGAAGTTTTTCCTTCACGGCCACCGGGGCCCAAGGGTCGGTTCAATGGAGTTTGTTGGAGGGCCGGCTGCCTGCGGGAATCACCCTTGCCTCCGATGGCACGTTGGCTGGTCGGCCAGTGATTCCCGGAAATCATCGGGTGCTTATTGGGGCCACCGATTCCTCAGGATCTTCCACCTTGCGGGAGTTTGTGGTTTATGTGGAAGGCACACAAACGGACATTCTGTATCTTGATTTGGATCAAGCCGGAGGCTTCGGACTCACGGACCGGATTTTTCCGCTTCGACAAACCACCCTGCGCGGTAACCCGACATTTTTACCGGGAGGTGGCATGCAATTTGACGGCGTGGATGATGCCATCGTTGTTCACTACATGGGGGAAAATGCTCCGCCGTTGAATGGCTGGGCTGACATGAAATTTCTGCCGCCCACCGCCCGTCCGTCATTTTCCGTGCAGTTTAAAGCTGATCCCACCAGTTCGGGAGGCATCCTGCTTTCCCGCTCCACAAACCTGATCACGACTTTTACAGAAAACCTCAACGTTTATACCATTCGCATGCTTCCCGACGGCAGGGTGCAAGGCTGGACACGCAATTTTTCGCCCCTCACCAGCTCGGCAAGCTTGAAGGATAATGAGTGGCACCATGCCGTTCTGACGTATGACCCCGCTGATGGCCGAACCTACTTTTACGTCGATGGGGCCCTTGTGGGGAGTTTGACTGCAGGAAACAAGGCGGTGAATGAAAAGATGGTCGTGGGCGCCCGATGGAATGGCCCCGGTGAAACAACCACCACCGACCATTTCCAAGGCGCGCTCCGGGAGATACGCGGATTTTCGTATGCGTTGTCCGCCAAGGAAGTTCTGGCCCTTTACGAACAAATGACGCTTGATCGCCCCGATCTGAACCCGGCCCCTCCCCAACTGCTTGCGACCCCGGTGAAGGTTGTTCTTGTGAGCAATGGACAGACCCAGATTGCCAATTTTCAAGTGGACACCACCCATGATGAAACCGCTCAGATCCAAGTCAGCTCCAGCAACCCTTCGGCCTTCCAAAGCCTCTTTGTGACGCGCACCGCCGGGGGATACCGTCTGCATATGAAGCCGGCATTTGGGTTTTTGGGCGATGTGATTCTCACAATCACTCTGGATGATGGCTGGCCCGGGAATGTGGTCAGGTTCACGGTCCCCGTCACCATTGGGAGCGGCCTCACATACACGGCCTGGCAGGCGGGCATCGATTGGCAGGGACAGGACTCCTCGCCTGAAGGAGATGCCAATACCAATGGCTTGTCCAACCTTGCTGAATTCTTTTTTGGGCAGGATCCCCTGGCGACCGAAGGCCCGGGCGGCCAGCCCGTCTCCATTCAAACCATCGAAACAACCCCCCGCGGCGATCGCATGGTTGTCAGATTTCCAAGGCAAAAAGGGCTGGTGGGGGTGGACTACACCATCGAGAGCTCGGAGGATCTGATCACTTGGACGAAAGAAACCAATCTCTTCGAAGTGACTCAAACCGCAGAGAGTTCGGAGGAAGTTGATGTGGTGGAAATCGAAATTCCAATCTCCTCCTCATCAGATCGCAAATTTGCCAGGATTCAGACTGAACTCACGCCTTAGAAGCTGTTAAATAATAAGGCCGGGGTGCTGATGGATTTCTCAGCTTCTTGGAACCACTCCTGGGGCAAAGGACAATCAGGCCTCTTAATCAGCGAGGGGGGTTTAATAAACTTCACTCGCTCCCGAATGGGAAACGACGTAAGTTCATAATACGCCATGACGACACCCCTCATTCGCCAGCTTTCAGGTCGTGTTTTAAATCTTGGCCTGTGGCTCACTTTCTGTGCCATGACCGGCACCGGGTTGCTGTTGGCTTTCAGGCTTCCGCCCGGCTCCCGGGGCGGACAGGGACTCTTCGCACTCGGCATGAACCGACATGACTGGGGGGACATTCACACGTGGCTAAGCTATGGATTCATGGCTCTTGTCATTCTGCATCTGGCTGTGCATTGGCGCTGGCTTTGGCAGTTTGCCTCGCGCAAGCGCGCCTGGCCCATGCTCGCCGGGGTGGGAGTTGGATTGATTCTTCTGTTTGTGCTCTTGTTCCAACCGGTGGAACAAAAGGGAGGCCGGGGTGAATCTCACCGGGAGCAATCCTCAGCCCTGAGCGGGAAAAAATAACATTCGAGTTGTCTGCCACCCCGCTATAATTGAACATCGCAGCGTTGTCCCCATTTCCTAAAATGCCCTCATTCTATTTTCGTATCGTTTTTTTAGTTTTGCTGGCATTTGCGGTGCCGGCGGTTGCTGATCCGGAGCCGCGCGTCACCTATTCCAATCCCTTATTTGATGACGCCGCAGACCCAGCTGTCATTCTGCATGGGGACACCTACTACTTGTACTCAACAAATACCGACAACGTTGTCCACACCTCCAAAGACTTGGTTCATTGGACGAGGGGCCCTGAAGTTTTGCCCAAGACCTTGAAGGGAGCATGGGCTCCTGAGGTTTATCATCACCCTGAGGATGGCAAATTTTACCTCTATTACACCCTGCGTTATAAAATCGGTGTTGCCGTGGCTGATCGTCCGGAGGGTCCTTTCACCGACCTTGGTTTTTTGGCAGTTCCTGGAATCGACGCGCACCTCTTTCGTGATGACGACGGGCGCTTGTATCTCTATTTTACCAACACCCCAACTTTCACCATGTATTGCATTCCGATGAAGACTCCCACAGAAACAGGGGGTCCGGTCACGAAGTGCTTTGAAATTTCCCAGGATTGGGAGAAGAACAATTTTGCGGTCAATGAAGGCCCTTACATGCAAAAACGTGATGGCAATTACACGTTGCTGTATTCCGGCAGCGATGGTCAATCGATCTACTACGCCGTCGGCGCCGCCATGGCTCCAACCCCAATTGGGCCATTTGTTAAATACGAAAATAACCCGGTCTTTCAGGATTTGGAAAACGTCAAGGGACCTGGCCATGGGTCCATCACCAGAGATCGGAACGGGGAGCTTTGGCATGTCTACCACCAAAAAACCAAACCCTCCATCGGGTGGGACCGCGGTATCGCCATCGACCCCATGGCCTATGATGCGGACGGCGTTCTTCGAGGCATTCCAACCCGCGGCCGGGAGCAGCCCGTCCCTGCATGCTCACCCGAACTTGTCTGGAGTCCGGACATCCATCCACGAGGTGCGATCTTTAACAAAACCGTTGACGTCTCCCTGACCTCCCGCACGGATGGCTCGGAAATCCGCTACACCCTGGATGACTCGGAACCCGGACTGGATTCGCTGATTTACGAAAAGCCTTTTCCCGTTTCAGCGTCCACAACAGTCCTGGCACGTGCGTTCAAGGACGGCATGCAAACAAGCGCGGTGACAGCGGAGAAATTTACCCGGATAGACGGCGAGCTTCCCCCGAACCCGTCGCCCAATGCCGACCCCGGGGAATTTCCATTCGATGTCTTTCCAAAAGCGGTCAAGGATTGGAAACCTCTGGCTCGAAAACAAACACCTGCGAAGGAATAAGAACCCGTCACGGGTCTCTGGATTACATCTCGTTGGGCCGGGCAACCATGATGCCCGCGTGGAGGGAGTAGCGGTTGAGGTAGTCGCTGAGGCGGGAATCGACGAGCACTTTCTTTTCGTTTCGTGAGGCGTGGAGGAAGCGGAGGGTTCCTTTGCTATCGCGGTAGGCGATGCCGACATGGGAGGTGTAGGAACCGGGCCAGGTGGTAACGATGCTGATGATGTCGCCATTGCGCAGGTATTTTTCAGCGGCGGGAACGGAGCGTTTCGGCACATACCAGATGCCGCGGGAGGAGAGGTCTTTTTCGACTTTGGCGAGTTTGGGAATGAGCGAAGGATTGGCGCGGAGCTGACGGAACTGTCTTGATCCCTTGCCGCCCATATAATTCATAGAGCGCTTGATTTTTTTGGCTCCCGGGAGGGAGGGGGTGATGTCTTTGACGAGGCCCCGGCGTTGATTATCCTGGAGCCAGTCTTCGAGGTGGTGGAGGCGGGAGGCGAAGGTGCCATCACATTTGCCGCCCCGGTATCGGTCGATTTCGATGGCGCGGAGAAAATCTTTTTTGGTGGGGTTGTCGGAGGTTTTGAGGACGCGGGCTGTCGCAAGGGCAATTTCAAAAAACGTCCAGCAGTCCATGCCGGAAAAATTGGCGCACGGGGTTTCGATGCGGTCGTGCAACTCCAAGGTGAAATTTTTGTAAGGGGTGCCGACAAGGGCCAGCCCGGCTTTCACGGTTCGATCACCAATGGGGAGCGCCTTCCAGTTTTCGCGGACACCCCGCTCGATGAGGGCCTGGTATTTTCCAGGATTCACAAACACGACGCTCTCTGGAAGCGCCGCGAACAAAGTGGAGGGCACGAGAACCGCCGCGAGGAGAAGTCTTTTCATGCCCTCACTGTGGCATGTCTGGGGCTGACATCAAACCGCAGGATGCAGCATTTTGTCGTACGTTGCGAGGGCAAGGAGGGGGAAGTGCTGCCGATACATCTCGTATTTGAGATAAAAGACGCACGGAAACCCTGTTCCCGTGGTGTAATCTTCAGCCCAACTTCCGTCAGGGAGCTGGGTGCGGATCAAATAAGCGATGCCTTTGCGGATGGACTCCCTGCGTGGGTCCCCACAGGCGCAGAGGCCCATGAGCGCCCACGCGGTTTGGCTCGGGGTGCTGGGGCCAAGGCCTTTGAGGGTCGGGAAGTTGTAGGACTCCGGGGTTTCTCCCCATCCTCCATCATCGTTCTGACAGCTCTCAAGCCAATCACGACCGCGGCGGATCCATTCCTGGTCCATGTTTTGGCCGATGGCACCGAGTCCACGCAAGGCCTGCCATGTGCCGTAAATGTAGTTCACACCCCAGCGACCATACCAGGAACCATCCGCCTCCTGCGTCCTTCGCAGCATTTCCACGGCACGGAGCACTTCGGGACGGGAGCGGTCAAATCCAATGAGCCCGAGCAGCTCGAGCACACGGGCCGTGAGGTCACTGCACGTGGGGTCAAGGATGGCATTGTGGTCCGCAAAGGGCACATGTTCCAGCCAGGGAGCGGTCACATTTTTGTCAAAGGCCGCCCAACCACCATCCCGGCATTGGAAAGAGAGCAGCCATGCCAGAGCCCGATCGAATTGTTTCCCGCGAGGACGCAAATGCCAGAGAGCCATCAGCACCATCATTGTGTCATCGGTGTCGGGATAATATTTGTTGTCGTGCTCAAAGGCCCAGCCGCTGGGTTCCGGGTGGGGGTTCTTGACGCCCCAATCCCCACGAAAACGCACCTCCCGCTCTTCCAGCCAGGTTGCCGCCCGGTCGAGGGCAGGGTGATCTTTGGGCAGGCCGGATTTGGCCAGCGCAAGGGTGGTGATGGCTGTGTCCCAGACCGGTGAGAGGCAGGGCTGGATTCGGAAATCAGCTTCGTCATCCACAAACAAACCCGCCAAATCCTTTTTGGCCTTGATGACAATGGGGTGGGCTGCGTCATAACCCAGCGCGTGAAGCGCCATGATGGCATTAAGCATCGAGGGAAAGATGGCCCCCAGCCCTTCGCTGCCTTCGCCCATCCGCTCGACCATCCACTCCTCTGCGGCCTTGACGGCCCGTTTCCGCAGCGGATGCACGGGGAGCCTGTCATAGATTTTTAACGCCTGATCACAGCGCAGGAAAAAATTCCTCCATGCCCAGAAGCGGGGATCTTTGCGAAGCGAGAGGTCGGTGTTTTCGAGGCCGGCCGGATAGAGCTCGTGAAGTTGTTTGTCCGGAGGAAGGGCGCGGGTGGGCTTGAAGTGGTTGAGAATGGTGAGCGGAGCAATAATGGTCCGGGTCCAGGACGACATTTCTGCCAGGTTGAAAAAGAACCAATTGGGCAGGAGGAAGATTTCGGGGGGGATGGCAGGCAGGAACTTCCATGGAAACTGGCCAAGCAGGGCGAGGTAAAGTTTGCCATAGGTGTTCATTTGGGGAATGCCACCGAGCCGGAGGATATTCGCACGTGCTTCGCGCATCCACGGGGCCTCGGGGGAGTCTCCTGCCAGCTTGAGAGTGAAGTAGGCCTTCACCGAGGCGTTGATCTCGCTGGGGCCATCAATAAAGATATTCCATCCGCCATCCGGCAACTGACGGCGGCGGATGTGATCGCTGCATTTTTTTTGGATCACCGGGTCCATCTCACCCAGCCAATGCATGGCCAGTGAATAATCGGAGCAGAGGGTGCTATCAACCAACAACTCCGCCTCCCAATGGCCATCGGGTCGTTGCTGACGAAGAAGGTTTTCCTGAGCCAGGGCGACAGATTCCTCCAAGCTGCGGACCGGTGCGCCTTCAATGTCTGGAAATGGCAACACACTGCGATGTGGTGAGATCATCGGAGGAGTCTCACCAAGAATCCCCCGGGCGGAAACCTTTTTTTTGGGTGTCCGGTGATTGAGATGGGATCAGAAAAGGGCGGAATTGGGAGGCTGTGGTCAGGGGGCATGGGCGTCCCGCCCGTGGGATTGTTGTAAAACGGGCGGGACGCCCGTTCCCCCCGGGTCTAATCAATCAGCCGCCGGGTGATTTCTCCGTACGAATCAATCCGACGGTCGCGGAGAAACGGCCAGTGGGTGCGCTGACTCTCAACAAGCTCCAAATCCACCTCAACCACCAGGACCTCGTCATCGGTTTCGCTGGCCTTGGCAAGGATCTCACCCGAGGGGTCACAGATAAAGCTCTGACCCCAGAACTCGATGCCATCGCCGCCATCCGGTGCCTCGTGGCCAACCCGGTTGGGAGCCACAACGTAGCAGCCATTCGCGATGGCATGGCTGCGCTGAATGGTTTCCCAGGAGGCGTGTTGGCGGCGGCCATGTTGGGCCTTCTCCGAAGGGTGCCAGCCAATCGCCGTGGGATAAAATAGAATCTGGGCCCCGCGAAGAGCCGTGAGCCGCGCGGCTTCGGGATACCACTGGTCCCAGCAGACACAAACGCCCACCGTGGCACCCCCAAGGTCCCAGGCCAGGTAGCCGAGGTCACCCGGTGTGAAATAAAATTTTTCGTAGAAAAGCGGGTCATCCGGAATGTGCATCTTCCGGTATTTGCCGAGGAGCGAGCCATCCGGGCCGATCACCACGGCCGTGTTATGATACAACCCTGCCGCCCGACGCTCAAAAAGCGACACAATCAGCCCCACCTTTAACTCAGCCGCCAAGGCACCAAAACGCTCGGTGGAGGGACCCGGGATGGACTCAGCCAATTTGAAGTATTTGTGGTCCTCAATCTGACAAAAATAAACGGACGCAAAAAGCTCCTGAAGGCAGATAATCGTGGCCCCCCGTGCGGCGGCCTCGCGGATTCCACGTTCGGCGGCATCAAGATTGGCAGCGACGTCTGTGGAGCAGCGGTTTTGAACGAGCCCGATAGAGAGCTTGGTGACGGAGCTTGGCATGGCGTCTTGCTCGGAAGGGATCAATTCTTTTTCAACGAAGCCGCAGGAACGATTTTAATGCTTTCAATCTCGACACGCTCGGTGGGTTTGCTGGGTTCTCCACTCGGCGAGGGCGTCACTGGCACGGCCTCAATTTTGTCAAGAACCTCCACGCCTTTAACCACCTTCCCAAAAGCCGAGTACTGACCGTCCAAATGCGGCGCATCTCCCAGCATCAGAAAAAACTGACTGCCGGCGGAGTCGGGGTCAGCCGAGCGCGCCATTGAGATCACCCCGCGTGTGTGTTTGCGGTTGTTGAACTCTGCAGGGATTTTGTAACCGGGGTCTCCAGTTCCATAACGGGCTTCCTGCTCGAGGTCCTTGGTGAGCGGGTCACCGCCCTGGGCCATGAAGCCGGCAATGATCCGGTGAAATGACGTGCCATCGTAGAATCCCTCTGTGGCGAGCTTTTTGAAGTTTGCGACCGTCTTCGGGGCCACCTCGGGCCAGAACTCGAGAACAAACTCGCCTTTGGTGGTTGAGATGATGGCAACTTCTGGCACGGCGTCAGCAGCAATCGCGCGAACACACAAAGTGGTGGCAATGAGGAGGAGGGCAATTCGGGTTTTCATGAGGGGACAAGATCCCATAGATGCCGGAGATTTTACAGTCAGAAATCGCATTCGGTGATTTTCGTGCTCCCTAGCAGGAGAGGGTTGATCTTTTGTTCAGCAATCGCTAGGGTCTTCCTCCATGAAACGTGCCTTTTCCCTAACTCTTGCCGCCATCCTGCTGATTGCTCTTCCTGCCTGCAAAAAAAAGAAGGGTGATGAGTTCGCGGGAATTGATGGAGATTATGTGTCCGGCACCCCATTGGCTGACCGGATTGATGGCGCCAATTTTTTTGGCACCAACGTGCAACGCGGCCAGTTCTCTCCAGTGTATTTTGAATATGACAGCTACGCGGTCTCAGGTTCCGAGCAGTCCAAAATTGATCAAGTGGCTTCAGCAGTGCGGTCCTCAGGCAACACGGTCATTGTCGCAGGTTTCACCGATGAACGCGGCACGGAAGAATACAATCGCGGTCTTGGAGAAAGACGTGCCATTGCGGTACGTGAGGCGTTGATCTCTGCGGGACTGAGTGCGTCCAAGGTACAAACAGTGAGTTTTGGTGAAGACATGCCCGCCGACCCCGGAAGCGGAGACTCGGCCTGGGCCTTGAACCGTCGCGCAGAGTTTGGTGTCGTCAAGTAGTCGGCCCCTCGCGTGCGAATCCCTCTCCTTGACCTGACCCGGCAGCACCGTCAGGTTTCCCCGGCGGTCTCGGCCCGTGTGACGACCGTGTTTGAAACCCAGCAATTTGTCTTGGGAAAAACGGTGGAGGATTTTGAGGAGGCCTTTCGGGCAGAGTTTAACTGTAATCATGCCGTGGGGATGTCCTCCGGCACCGATGCCCAATTGGCCATTCTGATGGCGATCGGCGTGGGCCGCGGGGATGCGGTCATCACCTCACCCTACACCTTTTTTGCCACGGCGGGATGCATCGACAGGCTCGGCGCTGAAACCGTCTTTATTGATATCCGCCGGGACACGATGCATATCGATGTCACAAAACTTCAGGAATATCTTGAGACTCAATGCCGTCCTGGCGCGGATGGATCACTGCTGACGCCGAAAGGCCATCGTGTCCGGGTTGTGATTCCCGTTCATTTGTTTGGCTCAGTGTGTCAAATGGATGAAATTCTGGCTCTTGCCGACCGCTTTCAACTCGAAGTGGTGGAAGACGCGGCCCAAGCCGTGGGAGCTTGGTATCCCTCAAAGGAAGCCCCCCTTCAGGCGGGCTCGATTGCGGGCTCCGCCTACTTCAGTTTTTTCCCGACGAAAAATCTGGGGGGAGCCGGGGATGGTGGCATGGTGACCTGCAAGGACGCAGCCTTTGCCGAAAAACTTCGAAATATCAGGAACCATGGAATGACACGCATGTATCACCATGAAACCGTGGGCGGCAATTTCCGGCTGGATGCCCTGCAAGCAGCTGTTCTGCATGCCAAGCTTCCCTTTCTTGAGGGCTGGAATGAGGCAAGGAAACACAATGCTGATCTTTATCGGGAGGGCTTTAGTGATCTGGCAGCATCCGGCGCTGTCGTGATCCCCACGGAACCCCATGCCGAATCCGGGCTCAGAGGCCACCACACCTACCATCAATACGTAATTCGGGCCAAAGAACGGGATGGCTTAAAAGCCCACCTCGCCACGCAAGGGATAGGACATGCTGTGTACTACCCTCAGCCACTGCACCTTCAGCCCTGCTTTGCAAACCTCGGATACAAACCCGGGGATTTTCCAGAATCCGAGCGCGCCGCCCGTGAGTCCCTCGCCCTTCCCATATACCCGGAACTCGAGGCCTCGGAAATCTCGGTTGTGGTCGAAGCGATTTCGGATTTTTACCGGTAGTCAACAGCCCTCCTCTTAACCCGGACAAATCATAGGGGAGCACCCCATCTTGCTAACCCTTTGGCCGGCCTATTCAGTGAGCCACGATGCCAACCGTCGTTTCACTTCCTCATGTGGAATAGTGTCTCCTTGGTCAATATCGTCAGGCTTGTAGTATTTTTTCTTCCCGTGCCGCTTGACGAGTTCCTCGCCCACAGCCCCGATAAAGGCACGTTTGTCTTCCGGTCTTATTTCACAGGCTGGCATGGGAATTGAATATTTTAGGATAACAGGGCATCCCGAACATCTGTTACCGTCAGGCTTGGGCCTGACGAAGTGATGGCACATCGATGGATGACGTTTCGGAGTTCGCGCACATTTCCCGGCCAGGGGTGATTTTTTAGAATTTTTAGGGCGGCTTTTTCCAAGGTGAGGGAGGCGAGTCCGTTTTCCTTGCAGAACTGGTCCAGGAAGTGGGGTGCCAATTCCTCAATATCTTCGGCATGTTCCCGGAGCGGCGGAACGCGAAGGCTGAAGACATTCAGGCGGAAAAAGAGGTCCTGACGAAACTGCTGGCGCTCGATCATTTCTTCCAAATTGCGGTGGGTGGCGGCAATCACACGCACATCCACTTTTTGCACGGCCTCTCCTCCCAAGGGCTCGATCTCGCTGTTTTCCAGCACCCGAAGGACCTTGGCCTGCACCTGGAGAGGCATCTCGCCGATCTCATCAAGAAAGATCGTGCCTCCATTGGCCTGATAAAATTTGCCCTTGCGGCTTTCTTTGGCATCGGTGAAGGCTCCTTTGAAATGACCAAAAAGCTCGCTTTCGATGAGCCCATCGGGGATCGCGGCGCAGTTCACTTTGATGAATGGCTTGCCGGCCCGGGGGCTGTTTTCGTGGGCAAACTGCGCGACAACTTCTTTGCCGCTTCCGGTTTCGCCTTCAAGCAGGATGGTGGCCTTCGTCGCGGCAGCTCTTGCAAGACCCCCCCGCAGTTTTTCCAAGGAGGCACTGGAACCGATCAGGCAGGAAGTGGTTGCGACAGATTTCAGCGCCCGGTTTTCGCGACGCAAGACCTCCGCAGTCTCCAACTTTTGGGATTCCCTGGCCCAAAGTTGGCAGACGGCCTGAAGCAACACACGGTCTTCGGTGGTAAAAATCTCCCACTCCGCGGGCTTCATCAACACCAGAAAATCGCATGCCTTTTCCGCCTCGGGACCCCGGCGCACCGGCCCCACCAGATAGTTAAAATTTCCGATCCTCCGCTGATGCCTTGCCATGGGCCGCCCCTCCAGCACAATGGCCTCGGCGCAGCTTTGAAAGCGTCGCGCCATGAACTCGGCAAGCTTGAGCGGGGGTTTGTTTCCCTCGCCGACGCGGAAGGCAAGGCCCAACTCTTTGGTGTAGTATTGGGTCTCTTCGGCTCCAAGGCATTCGTGGAGAAGGCTCGCCAACTTTTCAATTAGATCCTCTGGCTCCGTCGACTCCGTAAGCCAGAAGCAGGCATGATAAACTGCCGAAAGCTGGCGTTCCTGCCGCAGTTCAGGAAGGACCGCCCGTCGCGACTTGGTCTGCTCCAAACTCTGGACTTCGGCAAGTTCCAATTTGGGCCAAAGCTGCGGAGTTTCGCCCATCTTGAACCGGAA
Source organism: Terrimicrobiaceae bacterium (assembly GCA_041749815.1). Lineage (GTDB taxonomy): Bacteria > Verrucomicrobiota > Verrucomicrobiia > Chthoniobacterales > Terrimicrobiaceae > JAJTZA01. Next base: position 8,976 of record JBGTAR010000374.1, on the reverse strand, counting down.
CTGGTATATCCCGATTTCGAAATCATCCCCGGGTTGGAGCACCGCTTTTTTGCGCGGAACCCCGTTGACCCGGATGCCATTTCTGCTGCCAAGGTCCCGCAAGGTTGGACCGGAGACAGAGAGGATCAGCTCGGCATGCTTCCTGGAGACCGAACTATCCGGAAGCGAGACGTCATTCGTCGCATCCCGCCCAAAGCTCAGGCGATCACCATTCAAAGCAATTGCATCGGCTTCTTTTCCGGCCTGCAAAATGGCCACCGAAAAGACCACTCCCTTCGTGGCGGCCATCATTATTGTTGACGCTGATAGAGCGGTTGGTCGGGACCGTGAGAAAGCGGCGAGACGCCGGGCATTTGTGGCTTTTGAGGAATCGGACTCGGCGCGAAGGGATCAGGCGTTGGAGTTGGCCGGGGGCGGGGTGTTGCCGTCACGACCGGAGCAGGGCTCTGGTGCACCTGAGGCGGTCTTTGCGTGACTGCGACAGGTCCGGCCGCAACCGGGCCTTCCGTGGTCTTTGTTGCACAGGCACTCAGCCCGAATGCCAAACCGATTAGGAGGAAAAATTGATGAGCTTTCATAGCAAAAATTTATTCGACGGTGATGTAAACCGGATTAGCTTTTACTGCGGCCTGGATACGGACTTCATCTCCAATGCTTTTGGGCTTGAACCCCTTCGAGTCCAACCAATCCCGCAACACAATCCCCCCGGCCGTTTTCCCTTTGGCGCGTCCCTTCAAATAAAAGCGGTCGGTATTTCCTGCCCGTTCTTTCACAACCTGCGCAACCCGCGTGCCCTCCAAGGGAATAAAAAATGCCTCGCGCGGAGTTCCGAATTTGTCGCGGAAGACAAACACTTCCACCACTTCCCCCACCCGCAACTTCACAGCCCGGCCACTCACTACCGGCCCGGAGGATGCCGAGGAACTTGACGAACTGGACGACGATGGTTTCGGTTTGGTCACAACAACCGTCTCCTGCGTCGTGAATCGTTCCTGTGCCTGAAGGGAACCCACACATGACATTAAGACCAGAATCAAAACAATTTTTTTCATATAAAGGAAGTCAAGGCATTTTCCATGCCAAGTTTTATTGAGCAATGCAAGCCAATGTCATTGCAGAATCCGGCATTGAGGGACTGCTGGCTGGGATTTTCCAAGCGGCTCTGCCGCGTGGACGCCCCAACGGAACACCACGGCTCGCGCAGCCGCAGGTGGGCACAATGGGGCTACAAGGAGAGCAAGCGTGGGACTGTGTTCACGGTCCGGCTGCGGACGGACCTTGTTCATCCTGCTCGCGCGAAGCGCCAAATCTCTTGGCATGGAAACTGCCATGGGATATGGCATGAAGAACATGCAACTCAATCCACAGAAGGAAATGAAGGCATGGTAGTTGTCCCCAACGCGCCGGCTTTTCTTCGATGGACCGTTCGGGACAACGGTCCCTACCGCTTTTTGAAATCAAACCCATCATGACTGACTGGCTCAAATACCTTCAAGACCACGCGTCAGCCGCCGGGGAGGAAATCGACATCGATGCTTTGCAGCCCGGCGACCTTCTGCAAGTGATCACCCTCCACACGACCTACGCCTTCAAAATCGTTGATGGCCGGGATGCCGAGCTTGTCACCGACCGCACGGACCGCCCCTCCGGCCCGGTGCGCATCAACGGCTGCACCTTCGGTCAGTCCACGACGATCAAACCCGGCCAACTTTTCTGCGGAGGAAATCTGGAATTCCAATTTGAAAATCGGGAGCGCATCCAGACCACAACCGCCATCAAAGAAATCCGCCTCGCCCGGCGGGTCCCCCTGTAGCCACAGCCCGGCAGCGGACGGACCGTGTTTGCCTTGCTGGCACGAAGCGCGATTTAGGGAATTGGGCACATGCATTTTTTCTCGCCTTTGGCACGAAAATTGCCGAATCAACAAATCGCCCTCATCATATTAAACTTTTATTGCCATGGGATTCTTTACCGAACGTTGTCCGAACTGCGGAAAATCAATTGCGAAACAAGCGGACTATTGTCGTCATTGCGGCTGCCCGACCGCCAATGCCTGGACGAGCTGCCTTTCCTGCGGGGCATCCGTGGGTGCGGACTCGCGGTTTTGCTGGAAATGTGGAAGCGAGCAAAATTCGGAAGCGGCCAAGGTCTTTTATGGAGACCGGTGGCATCGTTCACCGAGTGATTTCGCCGCAAGGATCGAACTGAGCAACCCGGAAAAAGTGCTTCACCACGGCCTGCAAGTGGATGATGGAACCCTCGCGCTGCTTTTCCAGAATGGAAAATTCATGGGATCTTTGGAGGCCGGGTATCACACATTCGACAACTTTTTCCAGCGCCTGTCCGGAATGGACAAGGGCCGGGAGGCCCATGCCATCCTGCTTGATGCCCGGTCGGCGGAGGTCGATTTTGAGCTGCATGATATTCGAACCGAGGGTCAGGTGCCGATTGATGTGCGGATGCGGCTGTTGTTCCAGATCAGTGACCCGAAACTCTTTGCCGACCGCTTGATTCCTGCCGAAACCGCTTCCTTCACCACGGCGGACCTTTCCAATCGGTTTCAATCCGATGTGCGTGAGGCACTCCAAATCGTGCTTGCCGGACGCAAGGCCGATGAACTCATGTGCGAAGTCCGCACGCGCGAGCTCATCGAGGGCGATATCGTCAATAAATTGCAGCCGATCCTCTCAGCGTACGGGCTCACAATCGCCGGAGTGCGCCTCGCAGATTTTGGGGGTCAGGCCATTGATTTTATTCGCGAAAAACTCGGGGATATTGCCCGCATGAACCGCGAAGTGGAGGTCAACCGCCGCCTGCGTGATGCCCTCCGCGAGGAAAAAGTGGATGCCTTCCGCGATGAGGAACAACTGAAAGACTATTACGAGCAGGTGACCCATGAGTTTGGGCTGAAATCCTTTAATCGCGAGCAGGACAAAAAACGGTTTGTGCAAGCCGCCGATCATCGCGAACGCCTGGAGGGGTTGCGTCAGGACTACGAAGCTCGGCGCGCAGAAATCCTCAACCGCCTTGACGAACAGACCCTCCAGCAACAAAGTGAAGTTTCCGAAGTCCGGCACGAAGTGGAAAAAGGTGCCATCCGCTTCGAGGAAGATATCCGCAAACGCAGAGTTATTTTCGGTGTCGAGCAGGAGCAGCAGGTCTCGCAAGCGAAGACCGACCTGGAAGTGGCGCGTCAGGGCATCCAAGCCCTCCGGGAAGTCAAAGAAACCAAGCTGGAAATCCGCCGCAAAGAGGAAGATCTCAACCGTGAGGTCGAGGCCGGCCAACTCCAAATGCGTGGCGATGCCAGCCTCCAGGCCTTGCTCGCCACGATGAGCGGAGAACAGGCCGACCGATTGTTAAAATTTGCAGAGTTGGAAATGCGCAGGGGTCTTTCTGCGGAGCAAGCGCTTGCCATGGTTGCCGAAAAATCGCCGGAGATTTCGCCCGCTGTCGCCGAAGCGCTCAAGGCAAAATATTCCACGAAAGACGAATAATTCCCAGCGCCATGGATGAAGCCTCGCCAAATCCGGAAACTCTGAGCGGTGGCGAGACCTTGCATCGTCCGGGTTCGCCTCTGCTGCTGGATGATCTGGATCTGGGTCAAACGATTCGGGGATTGGTTGGCGGGCAGATGGTGTTCGGACGATTTCACCTGAAATCCACGCTGGGCCGTGGAGGCATGGGGATTGTGTGGCTCGCATGGGATGAGCGCCTTGAACGCGATGTGGCGCTCAAGTTCATGCCCGACATGGTCCGTCTCGACTCCGCTGCGGTGGACGACCTCAAACGCGAGACCCGCCGGAGTCAGGACCTCGCGCATCCGAATATCGTCAAAGTCTTCGACCTGGCCCAGGATGAGATGAGCGCTGCCATCGCGATGGAATTTGTGGACGGCTACACGCTCTCAGCTCTGCGGGTTCACCAGCCCAACCGGATTTTGGAGCCCGAGCAAATACGCGAATGGATCAGTCAGCTTTGTGCCGCTTTGGATTACGCCCACGCCGAGGCCAAAATCGTCCATCGTGACCTCAAGCCGGCGAACCTCATGGTTAACTCCGCCGGGCGACTGAAGATCACGGATTTTGGCATCGCGCGATCGATCAGCGATTCCATGAGTCGCATGAGTGCGCAGATCACCGACGCCAGCGGCACACTTGTTTACATGAGCCCCCAGCAGGCGATTGGCGCGAAGACTTCGCCCGCCGATGATATCTACAGCCTCGGTGCGACGATTTACGAACTTCTCACCGGCAAGCCGCCGTTCCATAGCGGCAACATCTATGCGCAAGTGCGTGAGGTGGTTCCGCCCTCGATGCAGCAACGCCGGGAGGACCTCGAAGTGAAGGAGGCCTTTCCGCTGCCTCCTGCATGGGAAACGACCATTGCGGCCTGTCTCTCCAAGGACCCAGCAGATCGACCGCGCAGCGCTGGCGAGGTCATGGAACGCCTCTCTGGTTCGGACCACGGACTCCAGATTTCTGAAATCAGCGAATCTTCACCCCCCCCATCGCAACCCAAAAGCCGGCGCGTTCTATTGGTAGTTGTAGCCATCATGGTGGTTGCAGGAGTCGGACTCGCGACGCTTTTTGTCGTCAGTCAACGTCAGGAACGTATTGTGAAGGCGACCTCGCTCCAGGCGCAGGGTCATGTGGATATGGCCGAAGGAAGATGGCAGGAAGCCCGCTCAAATTTTCTTGAGGCGAAGACGCTTAATCCCGCCCTCAATGTCTCCTCGGAACTCGCTGAACTCAATGACATCATTGCCAACCCCCGGGGAACAATCGTGATTGTGACCGACCCTGACGGAGCCACGGTGCATCTGGACGGCGGGACGTCCGAAACCACTCCCGCCACCTTTTCTGACGTCCCGGTGGGAAAGCACACAGTCACGATCGAAAAGCCCGGCTATGAGCCATTCACTCAATTGGTAACTCTCACCGAGGCCAGGGAGCGACTCACGCCAGAGACCATTTCCCTGCGGGCCATTCCTCCTCCCGAGGTCAAACCAACCCCGGTGGTGAAGGCTCTCACTCAGGAAGAGAAAATTGCCGAAGCCCGCGCTCAAGTCCTCCGGATCGCGGCGGCCATCAACGCTTACAACCTGGAATACAGCCACTGGCCGAAAACCCAGGACCTTCCAAAACTCTTTGAAGCGCTGTCGGGCCACAATGTGGAGGAAAATCCCCGTTCTGTCGTTTTTCTGGAATCTCCGGCAAGCGAGAATCCCGGGATGGACCCATGGGAACAACCTTACCAAGTCGCGATCGACGATGACTACGATGGCTCGGTGGTGGCTCCCAATGGTTCAAAAATTCCTACGGGTGTCCTGGTCTGGTCGAAGGGTGACCCAACAGCAAACCCCCGGGATCCCGAGACCCTGATTGCGTCCACCAACCTGCCACCCCCGGAAAAACCCGCGCCGACGATGCCCGGCCGCAGGTTCTTTGATGATTCCGAGGTCTTTTCGACCAGCCCCTATGCCGCCTACAATCCCTATAGCCGTCAGGTCATCTTTAAACAGGTCCAGCAGAAATTGAAGGATGCGGGACTCTACACCGGAAGTCTCGACGGAACCATGGGCCCCGAAATGCAAAAGGCAATTCTGGATTTCCAGAATGTCCGCAAACTTGATGTCACCGGTCTGCTTGAACCATCCACTCTCAACGCATTGGGCCTCACAGGAATCGCCCAAATGACAGCTCCCCTAACCGCTCCTTCGGCCACGCCGAAAACCACCAAGTCCAAATCCACGGCGTCCTCGGAAAAGCCTGCACCCTCCAGCAAACCGAAAGCCTCCTCTTCCTCCAATTCTGTTCGTCAAGGCATTGAAAACCAATACCGTCGAGGTCAAATCACTCGCGAAGAATATCTCAACGCCATCAAGAACCTATGAGGCTAAATGACCTCGTCTAAGTTGGTTTCCATTCGGTCATCCTTCTAAGCCTTTCTTCCTGCGAAACCACGGATTCTGGTGCAGGTAGTTCAAGCATTCCGACGGGTAGTTTGCCATCAGATTTGGTAGTGGTGGGTTGCCGACTCTGGCGTCCGTCTCTTGGGTTTGGCGGCTTCGCCGCACCGACGCCCCAGCGGAACACCACGGCTCGCGCAGCCGCAGGCGAGCACAATGGAGCGGCATCGATTTCCCAAAGCTCTTGGCATAATTCCTGCCGTGGGGTATTCCAACAAGAACCATGACCCCCACCGATGACCTCGACTTTGGCCAGACGATCCGCGGCTTTGCCGAAGGGCAGAAGGTCTTTGGGCGGTATACCTTGCGAAAAATCCTCGGTCGCGGCGGCATGGGGATTGTCTGGCTGGCCTGGGACGAAAAGCTTGAAGAGGAAATTGCCCTCAAATTCATGCCGGAGATGGTCCGGCTCGATGAAGCTGGGATTCGCGAGCTGAAACGGGAGACTCGCAAGAGCCTTAAGCTCACCCACGCCCATATCGTTCGCATTCGGGATTTTGTCGAAGACGCCCAGTCTGCGGCCATTGCTATGGAGTATGTGGACGGTCCAACTTTTTCCGGCCTGCGCTTTGAGCAGGCGGGGGATGTATTCTCGCCGGAGCAGCTCATCGTTTACCTCCAACAGCTTGTTTCGGCGCTGACCTACGCCCACGAGGTTGCCAGCGTGGTTCACCGGGACTTGAAGCCGGCCAACCTGATGGTGAACTCACTTGGCCACCTCAAGGTGGCGGACTTTGGGATCTCCGGAAGCGTTTCGGACTCGATGAGCCGGATGTCGATGCAAACCGGGTCGAGCGGCAGCCCGCCCTACATGAGCCCGCAGCAGGTGATGGGTGAACCCACCAAACCCACCGACGATATCTACAGTGTGGGCGCGACTATCTACGAATTGCTGACCAGCAAGCCGCCCTTTTATCGGGGTAATATCCACGCCCAAATCCGGGAGACCGTTCCTCCTCTCATGAGTGAGCGCAGGGTCGAACTTGGCATCGAGGTCGAGAGTGGAATCCCACCGCTGTGGGATGCCGTTGTGGCACGTTGTCTGGCTAAGAATCCGGCCGAGCGCCCGCAAAGCGCGCAGCAGTTGCTTGATTGGCTGGAGGAGCGGGAGGAAATTCCAGCACTCGGTGGTGAGGAACCGCCACCGCAAATTCCGGAGTCCCCGGCGGTGATTGAAGAGCGACCCGACAAGCTGCGAAACTCCCGGCATCTGATCGTCGTCGGTGCGGTCGTGGGGATCTTACTTCTTGGCATCGCGGTGGCCGGAACGTGGTGGTTCAAGTATGAAGGACCCCGGCGGGAACAGGAACGGATCATTGCCCAGCAAGCCAAGGAAGCTGAGGTCACGCGATTGGCGGAAGAACGCAAGATCGCAGAGGAAAAAAAACTCGCTGAGCAGCGCAAGATCGAGGCAGCGCAAATCGCTGAACTAGCGCGAAAGGCTGCGATAGAAAAGGAGGCGACCCGCCTTTCCTATCGGAAAATGGACCAGGCCCAGCTCGAGCACCTAGCCGACGAGGGCGACCCGGAAGCGCAATTTATCTGGGGTTATCGGTTCGTCTATGGCGATCCAACTCATGGCGTTCCCTTCAACGTGGAGGCTGCCAGGCCCTGGCTCGAAAAAGCGATCGCCCAAGGACATCCTTTAGCAGCCATCGAGTTGGCCACGATCCTTGCTTACGAGGCAGAGGATAAAAATCGGGCGATCAAGTTGGTCAAAGATTATCTACCCGCCACCCGCGTTCTCGCTGATGCAGGAGACGCGATTTCTCAGCTCTACCTCGGGTTTTTGTATGAAAGAGATCTGGGAGTTGCAAAGGATTTGAACGAGGCCACCAAATGGTATCGTCTCGCGGCCGAACAAGGACTTGGGCCTGCGCAGGATGCACTCGGACGCTCGTATTGGAATGGAGAAGGCGTCGCTAAGGACGAAAAAGAGGCGATCAAGTGGTATCGCCTCGCCGCGGCTCAAGGGGATTCCTCAGCGCAATGTTCTCTCGGACATGCATTCAGTAAGGGAATTGGAGTTGAGAAAGACGAAGAAGAGGCAATCAGGTGGTATCGCCTTTCTGCCGATCAAGGTAACGCGTATAGTCAGAACAGCCTCGGATTTATGTATCATTTTGGACGTGGTGTCGCCAAAGCCAAGGAGGCGGCTGTTAGGTGGCATCGCCTCGCTGCCGATCAAGGGGATGCGTCGGGTCAGAACAATCTCGGATATTTATATGAAAATGGAGAAGGCGTTGCTAAGGACGAAAAAGAGGCCGCCAAATGGTATCGTCTTGCTGCCGATCAAGGGAATGCGTTTGCGCAAAAGAATCTCGGGTTCATGTATTATAAGGGACGAGGCGTCGAAAAGGACGACCGAGAGGCCATGAAATGGTTTCGCCTCGCTGCCGATCAAGGGGATGCGACCGCTCAATCCTGGGTCGGGGCCTTGTATAGGGACGGAGAAGGTGTCGAAAAGAACAAGAGCGAGGCCATCAAGTGGTATCGCCTTAGTGCTGACCAAGGGAACGCGATCGCTCAGGTCTGGGTCGGGTGCTTGTATAAGGACGGAGAGGGTGTCAAGCAGGACTATGGCGAAGCCGTGAAATGGTTTCGTCTGGCCGCTGACCAAGGGGATGCACAGGCACAAACCCTTCTCGGGAACATGTATTATAAGGGACGAGGCCTCGCGAAGGACGACCGCGAGGCCATCAAGTGGTATCGCCTCGCCGCCGCACAGGGGGATGAGAATGCGAAAAAGAGCCTGAATAACCTGGGCGGAGAATGAAGCTTTTCCGAGTGAATACGGCATCTTGCGAAGCAAACAGCCGAATGGCCAGAGGCTCATTCCGGCTTGGCATGATCCGTGCCTCTTGTTAGAGCCTGTCCGAAAAGTGGGATATTTTTCAAAGTCATTAAATCGAGATCGATTTGATCGAAAAAACAACCACAACATATAGACATTTCTACGCAGCCGTTTTTTTCTGACCCTCGTTTATCAATGACTTAGCTCATAT
>JBGTAR010000373.1:0-52615 GCA_041749815.1 Terrimicrobiaceae bacterium | reverse complement strand
GGCCATCCTTCGTCACATCGCCCTCAACGTGCTCAAAAATGACTCCACCAAAAAGCGAGGCATCAAGGGCAAACAGAAAAATGCTTCATGGGATCACTCCTATCTCCTTTACCTACTCGGATTTTAATGCGTTTGCCCTGGAAGCATGCCTCTTTCCTCCGTTATCGGCTTGCTGTAAGGTCTCGATCGATTCATGAAACGCGGACCAACGGCAAACCCACGGCGCACCCGCGACCCCCAGCGGTCTCGGAGGGATCTACTCGTGTCAGCAACCCGACTTTTCTCCACCCGGGGATTTGATGGGGTTTCCGTGGACGACATCGTGGAGGCCGCCGGAGTCAACAAGCGGATGGTGTATCATTATTTTAAAAATAAAGAGGGACTCTATCTGGCAGTTTTAGGTGAGGTCTTCCGGCGTCTTTCCGATTTTGAACTGGAAGCAATCGAATCGGCTTCTGATCCGATCCAGGCCATCGCAAGCATTTTGGAGGCCTATTTCGCGTTCCTCGGGAAGAATCCTGAGTTTGTCGCACTACTCTCTTGGGAAAACCTTTCGCATGGGCGTTTCACCGGCCGGCAGCCCGAATTGCTTTCAAAAAATCCTGTACTGACGCGACTCCGCACTGCTGTTAACGAAGGCGTCCGGCTTGGGGTTTTTCGTGAAAATATCGACGTGAAGCACCTGCTGGTCAGCCTAATCAGCCTCTGCTTCGTTTATCACGCCAACCGCTACACACTTTCCCGGAGTGTAGGATTGAATTTGGAGTCGGCGGCGGTGTTGCGCAAGGGGTTGGCCCTTGTGACCGACCTTACGCTAAACGGCCTGCGCAAGCGGTGAGAGACGGGCCAGAAGCTGTCCAGCCTTACCATCCCAGTGGCACTGGCCGCGCCCACAGGCCCCTTCCTTCCAGGGTAGGGCGAGGAAGTCTCCGCCGTCGTAAGGCCTATGGCGTGACAAGCCTTGCCCGACCACTTTATCCCCTCCGTTCAGTGTCCGTGATACTTACGGAACAGGCGTGGGCTCGGGGATCGGGCTCGCGGCCGGGTCGGCCTTCTCTTTCTTTTCGTGCTTGGCCTTGGATTCCTTCACCTGTTCCATTTGAGCAGGCGTGAGGACGCCTTCCATGACGGCGCGGCTTTCGGCTTTGAGAGCTTTGCGTTGCTCCATCTTTTGCTCGGGCGTGAGGGCGTTATTGGAATTAATGACGTCGGCCTTGGCCTTGGAGTCTTTCTGGATCGTTTCTATCTGGGCTTTTTGGTCAGCCGTAAGATCCAGTTTTTTAAACGGATTACCGCCCTTGCCTTTACCCTCTTTCTTGACAGGCGAACCGTCTGCCGGAGGCTCGGCGAGCGAGGCGGATAAGGGAATAACGAGCGCCAGTGAGGCGATGAGGGCGAGTGTTATTTTCATAGACGATTCAACACTGGGCGGACGGAAAAGTTGCGGGGTATTTTTCATCCGGAAAAAAATGGGTGAGAAAAAAGCTCAGTTCCAGAGGAGCCGGGTTCAACAACGAGTTGCTGTTTTAAGGTCTCGCATTTTAGAGAAGGGGTAGGTCCGAGCATTCAATCAAATAACGGGAGGCGAGCCACTGAACCCTCCGACCCCTCAAGCGGGCCTGACCAAGGCAAAAACTGCCGTGCCCGGCGGAACTTTTTCCAGATCGGCGGGAGCGGGACGCAAACCTTGCGGGCCTTGGGTAAAAAGAACCACCGCATCAAGATTGGACTCGAGAAAGGTTTTGAAGTCAAAGACCTCGGTGATCTGAATTTTTTTTACCACCGCTCCCTGTGCCACAAGTTCGTCTAGTTCGTCATAGTCGGGTCCACCCCGGAAGCAGATCCGGCTGCGTAATTCCTCGGCGACGGCTTTGGTGGGGTGATCCTTGCGGTCAGAGGGTGCAATCTGCCAGACCCAGGCCCGGGTAAAAACGGGGATAAACCGTTGGGCGGCGATGGAATTGACCTCGTCGTTCGGGGTGCAGGCGATGAGGTGCCCGATGCCATTAAAGTCGATGTCCTCCTCCGCAAACTCGGACAGGATGTTCGCCCGCACGGCTTCGAGACCAAGCATCTTCGCGGCCGCCACGTTGGCAAAATTCGTGTCGAGCAAAAGTGCGCGATGACCCTCGGCACTGAGTGCCTTGGCAATCAGGCGAGCCCATGAAGACGCGCCCGCGAAGAGCACGCCGCTGGGGTTTTTGATCGCCAGGCCGAGCCGGCGGGCAAGCGGGCTGGCCGCAAGGCCGTATATGCTCACACTTCCTACAATGACCAGAAAAACCAGGGCCACGAGCTCTCGCGATTGCGCGGCAATGACCGGCGACAGCGTTGCGCCGAAGTGACCGGCGTTCGCCGCCCCTTCAAATTCCAAAGCGAAGATCGACGTGATCGCTGCCGCGACAATGCCGCGAGGCGCAAGGAATGCAAGAAAGGTGCGTTCATTGCGCGTGGTTTGCTTCGAGAAGGCCAACGCCACAAATACCGAAACAGGACGCCCCACAAGAATCAGAAACGCCAGAAGCCAGAGGCCCTTTTCCAGGGAGTTCCCCAAATCGACCGGGGCGATGCGACCGGATAGGATGAGGAAAAGCAGCGAAATGATCAGCGTTCGCAAGTTTTCCTTGAATTCAAGAATATGGCGAACCGAGGCAGCGCGCTGGTTGGCAAGAACGATTCCCAGAACGGTGACGGTGAGAAGCCCGGTCTCTTTCTCGATCAGGTTAGAGCAGGTGAAGGCAACCGCGACAAGGGCCAGAAGAAATACAGGTTGGAGGAAATCCGGCACCAGATGGTGTTTGAGCAGAAACTCGACGGCCTTCGCCAACACGAACCCCCCAGCCACACCCACAAGGATCATGATGCCGATGGCTTGCAGGGTTTGTGTTGAGGCCACAGTGGCGTCCGTCGCCATCGCAATCTTGAACGTCAGGACCGCGAGCACCGCTCCAATGGGATCAACCACAATGCCCTCCCACTTCACCATCGAAGCCACCTTGCGGGTGGGGTTCACGTGCCGTAACAGCGGTGCAATCACCGTGGGACCGGTCACCGTGAGGATTGCCCCGATCAGCGCGGCAATCCGGATGTCATAACCCAGCGCCCCAACAACAAAGACCGTGGTGAGGCCGAAAGACAGTGCCACGGCGACCGTGCACAGGCGCAGGATCGGCAGACCCGATTCCCGGAGTTCGCGAAATTTCAGCGTCAGCCCGCCCTCAAAAAGAATGATGGCAACAAACAGCCCCACAACCGAGAGCAGCGGGTTCATGTGGCCGTGGGTGACGTTTAAGTAATCGTCCACCCGGACGCCGGTGAGCCGTCCAAACGCGAACCCAAACGCCAACAAAAGGAGAATCGAGGGCAACTTGAAACGCCAAGCCAGCCACTGCGCCCCAATACCGAGCGAAAGCATCCATGTGAGATAGGCAATAGAGGACATCCCCTGCATTCCTAGCTGGAATCCCATCGCGCGCCACCGATAAAATGTTTCGATGGACCCAGCGTCGGCAAAATGGAGAAAGGGGCGTGCACTCAAGGACTCAGGCTCCGCTTTTTGACTTTGTCTTTTTGGTGGCGCTGTCGCGCCGGCGGTCGAACGGCGTTCAAACCCCGCCGGGGAAATTGGTCGGGCCGGCGGGATGGCCCTCGTGAACTCGGGCTCCGCTTTTTGACTTCGTCTTTCTGGTGGCGCTATCGCGCGGGCGGTCGAACGGCGTTCAAACCCCGAGGTAGCGCATCCGCAAGTGTCCAATGATTCCGTTTCAAATGTCCATACCTGAAAACAAAGGATCGCCGGTGACCTTCGTCAGTCCGGCGAGGTGAGCAAAAAGCTACAGCTGGTTTTTTCGGTGAAGTGGTTACATCGGGCTGGTCAAAAGGCTAAAATTCCGCAATTCGTGTCGCTCCAATCAGCGCCGGAGTAAGGCAGGGCGAATCGTCTCCCTCGAAAGCCAAACCCGGTGGAAAATCTGCGGGCATCGGTCGCCTCGCTGGTGTGGCTGCCGTCGCTCAAGTCCACGACCCGGATGCTGGGCTCGTTGATATCGAAGCAAACGATTCGCGCCGGCGCTGAAGGATCCGCAAAGCTCCCGCCAATCGAGCTGTCGCCAAACCCAGCCAGCGTGTACAAGAGAGCCCCCGTGGAAGCGTCGAATATCCAGACGCCCCGCGAGGAATAGGCATACCCCACAATGGCCACCCGACCCAGATCAGGCAGCGGGATCAAATCAGACCCTGATCCCACCGGCAGCGTCGAGTATTGGGTCCCGCCCACGTGCCAGCGGCCGCCCGCGCTTTGGTCGCCCTCCACCCACCAGAGTTGCCCCCCGGCCCATCTCATGCCATGAACCCCAAATGACATCGGGTAAGCAGAGTAGGCGCTCGCAGTGAGAGCGGTGGCGTCCCAGGCGTCGATCCCGAAGGGCCGGGGAATCAGGACCGCGTCCAACTCGGGAGAATATGCTCCGAACTCAGCCGACCCCGACACATCACTACCAGCCGCCGCCAAGGCAGGCACCGTAGCGTCCCCAGGACTCCAGGTGTGAGGTTGGAATCTGCGAAGCCGTGATCCGGGTGTGGGAACCGGCCCGCCCCGGTGGTTGTAGCAAAACAGGCTGCCGTCCGTGTGACGGTATGCGAGCCCATAAGCAGCGCTGAGAGGCAGCGTGTCGATCCGACCGGAGCTGAGGTTGATGCGTGCCACCGGCCCGGCCTCCGATCCAGCCGACTGCGTCGCATATGCAAACCCCCGAGCCTCATCCACCACCACGTTGAACGAAAACAACGGCGACCCACTCACATCCCCCGCAAAAAACTGAGGCACCGGAGGGATCAACCCAATACCTCCCTCACCTCCGACCCGGTAAATCTGACCCGCCACGCGAAAGATAGGTCTCATGATCAGATGTCCCTCACGGCCTCCCAGGCTTGTTGCCCGCTCTTACTCACCAGCACGAAATCCCCACTCGCCGGAGCCGTGGGCAAAACCCCCGTGCCTGGTTCGCCCGCTGAGGGATCCGCGCCGATATCGCTTCCCTCAATAGCGAAAGCCACAGCACCCGACGATCCAGAGAAAACCAGATCCGTCACATCCACAGGTCCCGGCGCTTGCAGCAACCCATCAGCAAACTCCCAATCCTCCGCGAGGAATTCCGCAGCTCCGAAATCCACCGTGGTCACACGCTCCCCGCTTTCGACCACAGCGACGGCCCGAGTCGTTCCTCCCCCCGCTTCGAACCTCACCTGACGTCCACTCTCCCATACCGACCGCCGCACCCAGCGCCCTGCCTGAGCGCCTGATGCGATTGGCCCCCACCATGGCAGGCCCGATTGAGCCCACACCAGCGCAGACACAGCCGGACGCCAATCCACAATTTGCGCAGGTTGCACAGGAGGCTCCCACCGCACCGTGAATGTCTGCCCTGCCGCTCCTTGATAACTCCATCCAAACGTCTCTCCTGCAGCAGCCGTCACCGTGAAGCTAAGATTCCTGAGCGCCTGCACCTCCTGGAATGCCTCCGTTGGAGTCCTCCCGACGCTCACTCCCGCTGCATTCGTGACATTAAGAATTCCGCGCACCGACCCCGAGAACACCGCCTGCGCTGCAAAGCCAAACGGATTCCGCACCTGCCCACTGCCGACTGTGATCGTCGCAAACGTCCCGCCCGTCAATGCCACCCGATCAGTCCTCGACCCCTGAGGTTCGGGCGGTGGCGACCCCACTGGCCCCGTTCCCCGGCAAAGCACACCCCACACCCGAGACCCACGCCGCTCCAGCCGCGTCACAGCGACCGCAGCAGAGGCCAGAGGCAGAGCCGCCACCGAGATGCCGCCCACGGACACAAACCCTGCCACAAGCCCCGCGTAGGCCAGTCCGACCGTGATCCTGCCAGCCAGAGCCAGTTCGAGGATCGAGCGACCCGTGACCACCACCGGGTTATCGCGCAGTGCAGATGGGATCAACACACTCATTGTGCCGCCTCCCAATCATCCGCTTGGAAATCCGCCGCGACGAATGCCGTTGTTGTCACCACTCCCTCAGACGTGCCATTTCGCACGATCCCCACCGCCCGCTCTGTGCCAGCTCCTGCAGAGAAAACAATCCTCTTCCCCACCAGCCCGCCATCAGCCAACCACGAGCGACGCCGCACTGGCGTTCCGGCTCTGGCCAATATTTCAGCGTCCCACCAGGTCATAGGGTCAAGGAATGAGGTCTCCGTCCACCTGGACTCCGAAGCTTGGTGTGCTCGATGTCAGAGTCAGAGGACTTGCGTTGAATGTCACATCCCGCGTCCACTCGAATTCCCCGACTCCGATGAACGCCGCACTGCGTTGCTGCTCGTAACCCGAGATCGCTCCCAGCATGATGTCATCCCTCAGATCCACCGGGATCAAGAATTCCGCAGTCGTGCCAGATCCCGTCTTTTCGAACGCCGCAGCACTCACCAGCTGCGAGTCCCCATAGTATTCCTTGATCGTGAATTTCAGCGTGTCGGGATCCGGGTCCAGCCTCACCCCCGCCGAGTCCACAAACCTCACGATCAGCATCCGCACATCCCGCCCCTTCATGGCAAAGAATGGCTCTGGGGCATCTCCGGCATCAACCGCGATAGGCACCGCCTCAGAGCCACCCGGAATGGAAGGCCGCAAATCTGGAAACCGGATATTGATCACCAACGCATCCAGCGCCACATCGCCACCCCCGCTTGATGAGACATCCGAAGAAATCCCGAAAACAAACTCCCGAGTTCCCGACTCCGCCCCTGCATTGGTGGCAGTCACCGTGGCCACGTAAACCCCCGCCGTCGCGCAGGATCCAGAAATCAGCCCCGAAGACACCTTGCGGATTGTCGCCGCGCTGATGTCCGTGGTGAAGTTGATCGCCGTGCCGCCGACCACTGCCGCGAGCTTGAGCGTGGCCCCCGACACATCGCGGGCATAATACACCGTGTTAGCGACCAGCCCGGCCCCACCCGTGAGGCTGGGGAAATAGACCATGTCCCCATCCGCAAAGGTATTCCCCGTGGCCGTCACGATGTCCGTCGCCTCCACGCCCGTGGCAGCCAGCGCAGGATGCGTCTCGATAGTCACACCGGGAGGCAGGCCGATAGCCGACCAGATCACCGGGATGTTCGTCGCAGCCGGATTGAAGGCAAAAGATTCGTTTCGCTTGAATCCGAGGATCGAGCTTGATGCAGAGATAACAGGAGCGGCCATGATTTTTTAGCTGGTGATGATTGCCCGTGCGGGCGTCGTTGTTTGTTTTCCGGTTTCGTCGATGTCGATGGAGCCGATGAGCTTCCATGCCAGGTAGCCCTCTGGGGTTGTCACATTCTCAGTGTCGAACCTCTCCAGGCGGGCGCGGATTGCGAAGTTGGCAGAGGCTGGAGCAGCGTCATTATTCCCGCCCCACACCCCGTAGAGCTGTTGATCCAGCAGCAAAGAGGCGACCTCGCGTTTGATCCGGACCCCGAAGAAGTGAGACTGAGCAAGGGGGGATAGCACGATCGGTTGAGAGAAGACCGGCGCGGCCCACGTCACATTTTCCAGATTCAGGCCAAGCGTTGGCGGGGATGACTCCGCAGAAAACGTCCCAAGTTGGAGAGCCATCACCCATTGCGCCTTGCAGTTCGCGTGGATCAGTTGCAGCTGCACACCCCAATCAATTTGCAGCGTGCGATTCACAGCCAGCATCTTGTCGTTGATCGCCATCGCGTAGAGCGTGCGTTCGAACGCCGCTGGATAATAAGAATTCGTCGCCCCATCCCGACTCGCCACATACAGCGAGCGCCCATCAGAAGCCACGAATCCATCATCCTCCACATAAGCCGAGGCGATACCCCGGAAGCCAGGGATCAACGTCCGAGCCCCAGCCACCCAGACCGTGCCCGCAGCGGCCGCAGGCAGAGGGTCCGGCATCGGGTCAGTCAGCGTGCCATCGTGCACCGCAGGCAAGAGAGGGGGAGCCTGACGCGGATTGAGCAGCTTCGCGTCCACGCCATCCTCCGTGAAGAGATCATCCAGATTTTTCCCGCGATAGAAAAGCACCTCCGAGATCTCAGGAATCACCGTCACCAGCCCCACCGTAGAGCTGGCCGCAGCACCCGGCCCCGTGGAAGGCAAGATCGCTTCCAGCGCCACCACCCGATCCGTGATTTGATCCATAAAGTCCGGCAGCGAGGGATACCCCCCGCCAGCGATCACCTGCGGCACCGTCACCGTGAGATCAGCGGCCCACACCGGCAGCGGGTGAGCTGAGAAGATAATGAACGCCCACCCATCCTCATCAGGCGGGCCGGTCAACGATGTCACCGTGACTTGATTGTCATTATCAATCGTGACCGTGAAGTCCGTCCCATTGATCAACTGCCTGCCACCCGACACATTCTCCCGCCCAAACACATACACCGTCTCAGCATTCAGACCCGTGGCGATCACAAATTCCTCGATCACGCCATCACCCAAGAGCGCACCGTAATACTTATTCCCCACCAGCTCATTGGCCGCGCCAAATGGTACGTACGTCTTGGGCGAGTAAGGCCGCAGCAGATCCAGCGTGGGCACCTCCTCGATTTCTGGGAATGACACCGGAGGCGCGATAGTCACATCCAGCGTGAAGACATTCAGCTTGGTCGCGAAGTCATTTTCATCCGTGCCGAGAATCTTGACTTCCATCGGCAGCGTCACAGGCCCACCCGTTTGCTTCAGCAATTTCCACAAAGGCTGAAGATCAAAGTCGATAGTGAAAGTCACATCCCCCACCGGCGATTGTTCCACTTGGGCAATCAGGAGATCCTGAGCCAACCCTGCGTAGTCCCCGATGAATTCAATATTCGGACGATTCGACAGCGGCAGCGACACCTTGAAGTTTCCCGCTCCCAGCGATTGCAGGGCCGCTTCGATGCTTGCGATATCATCCTCCCGCGAGAGCAGCGTTGTCTTTCCCGTGCCCAGGCGCAGCAGATATGCCCCACGAAATTCCGCTGGCACATAGAGTTCTTGGATCTCGTTCCAGATAAACGTTCCATCCGTTCCGCCCGCTTGGATGCGTGTGATTTCAGGAGCCGGAGGCAACACCACATCGAACGAGTTCGTCAGCGCCACCGGCAGTTGGATCAACCTCAGCTCGTGCACCCACTTGCCATCCACCAGCCAGGCATGCACGTGGCCATAGCTCGACGGCCACAGACCATTGTCCACCACCGTGAGAGGCACCTGCTCTGTCTGATCCCCGAAGAACAACAACCACGAATCATCCGCCCACACCACGCGCACCTCGCCATACGCCCCCGCCGAGTCCACGGCATTGATCAGATCCCGTAGCGATGTCGCCAGCGAGTTAAACTCAAAAGGATCAGTCGTATTCAGCGAAGTCGATGCCCCGGCGCCGATCTTCAGCGAGCACTTCCCACCCTCAGGCCGTGCATCCTTGCGACCGACACTCGCCCGGACCGAAGTCACATTGATATTCGCTTCCACCTCCTCACCTTCAAAATTCTTATTCAGCCGCAAAGCCAGCGTCAGCGATTCCCCGAAGGTCAGCTGAGGTGGCGTCCAATCATTGGCCGTGCGAGTTGTGAGATTGACGGTGACTGTTTGTTTCATGAGAGCAGGGAGCGGTTAAATTTTAAGCCTTCGTAGGGGAACACCGGATCAAGACTCAGGAGGCGCTGGGCTTGAGCAGCGCGGGCCTTGGCGGCAGCCGTCACCGACTTGTCCAATCCGGGTTTGATTTCCGTCGCCGGCGTCGGAGGGTAGGCACTTGTTGTGCCGCCACCTGTGGGAGTCCAGAACGAGCCCGAGAGCGATTGAGCCGTGAGAATATTGAAGGCCGATTGCGTCGCATCATTGATCGAGGCCGCGATGTAATTCGCCGCCCCGAACCCCGCACCACCAGCCAGCAGGGAGACCGTCGCCAGCAACCCGCCGAAAATATCCGAAGTGAAAACCGGCTCGATCAACCGCTGACCCCAAGCCAGATTCCAAAATTGATTGTGCGAAGCAAACACCTGCCACGTCGAATCAATCGCCGCATCCAGAGCCACATCAGGCGGGCTCATCACCCACACCGTGGAAATATGCAGCTGATCCCATGTCCGCTCCTCATAATTACTCGCCAGCAGCGAAGGCGACTGAGACCGGAAATTCAGTCGTTCCTGTTCGAAGTTCTCGAAGGTCCCCGTCTGGATCATCAGCCGGTCGTTGGACGGAGCCTCGCGAAACCCCAGCGTCTGGTTCACATTCGTGGCCCCCGTCGCCAAGCCCAGCGGAGAAATCTCAATCTGACTCGTCAGCGCAATACGTGGCTGATGCAGCATGATGTCACAAGCCCGCAGCAGCCGGTTGCCCTGTGGTGGGGAGAAAGTATCCAGTGCCACCTTCCCACCCGCCGTTAGCTGATCAGCCACACTGCGTGGAGGCACCGCCACACCGCGTTGTTGGAAGAAGATTGGCACCGCAGACGCACCATCCCAGCCGATCTTCCGCCATTCGAAGAGCCCGATGGGAGGATTCTGGTAAAGCGGCACATCGATCAGCGTATCCCCTGAGACTCCCGAATCAGCCTCCCCACCGATAGCCAGCAGCGCCAGCTGAGCGATCTCATCAGCTCCCGACCGCGCATCGACCAGCTGACCGAAGAACGTCCCACGAGCTTCCCGCAGCGCATCCGCCGTAGTCCTCACCACCGGCGACATCCCATTCAGAAACCCCGCCAGCACAAACGCCACGAATGCCTTGCGCTGGGGCATCCACTCCGCCGTGGTATACCACGGATGCCGCCACACGCTAGGCTTGTCCAGATCCACCGTGCGACCGTGGACATTCTCAGAAAGCCTCGTGCCCAGCGATGGGCGAATGGAGTCAGCCATGCTCATATAAAGAAATGCTTCCTCCGTTGGCCCTCTGCCAGGCTCGTCTCATAGTGGAGATGAAACATGGTCACTTGGAACACCTGCACTGCCTGCTCCCGGAAGACTAGTAGCGCCAGCGGCCACCGCCCGATATCACCAAGCGTCAGCACGGGAGAATCGCGCTGCACCACTTCCACCTTGCTGGTGCCGCTCTCGCTTTCCTTCAGCGTTCCCTCAGGCGTTGGAGTCACCTCCACACACACCCACGATTCCCCCTTATCATTAGACTTAGTGGCATCGATCTTGAGCGTGGGCTGAGCGTTATTCTCATCCCCGCCGATTGGCACCCGACCAATCACCGGCTCCACGGACATATCCGCCAGGATCAGCCCCTTGCCGACACGGGCCACCCCGCCGCCAGCAAACACCGGGAAAGGATGTGAGAAATCCCCCCCGCCCATATTCCCCTGCATCCAGAACCCCATCGAATTCCGCCCATGCAGCAAATTCGCCCCTGCCCGTAGCGGAGCAGGCGTGGGAGCCGGAGGTGGAAGTGGCGTCCGCATGATCATTGGAAATACCCTTTCTGGTAAACCGGCAACGGCCACCCACCACGACGTGACAGCCAGTAATATTCCGTGATGTCGAAGACCACCCCTTTACGCTGATACATCGGTGTGGACTTGATCCAGTTCCGGCCCTCGTCCAATTCAGGAGGTTCCCCTGGCAAAGACTTGGCGATAAATCCCACACCCTTCAGGAAATTCGCGGGCAACCGCCGCTCTGCGTAGCGATGATGATACACCCCTTCCATCTCAAAGTGAGCTTGCACCCCATACATCGGGTTCAGCATCGGCCCCTGCTTGTTCCCAAGGTTCAGCCCACTGCCACCGCTTTGCGAGGCCAGCTCAGGAGGCCAGATCACCGAGGATCCGTCATTGCTCGGATACCCTTGGAAAGCCTCCAACATTTTCAAAAAATCCCGGTGAACCTGAATCGGCACCTGCGCAAACCCCGGATCAAATCCATAATCAATCGACGAGTTCCTGTCCTTGAAGGTCACCCCCTTGCCATCCCCATTCACCCCTTGGAACGTCCAATAAGTCGCATAGCGACCCTGCTCCTTGGTTGTCTGATCCCCCATCAGCATCATCCCACCCGGCACACCTGGTGCCCCAGGCTTGAGCGAATCAATCTCACTCTGCGAAGGATTGCTGCTCGTGGCCTGCCAATACTTCCGCAAGATCAGCGTGCGGATCCCGATCAGATCCGTCGAGTCCCTCACCATGTGGTAGTTGGTCGTTCCGTAAATCATTTCGATTGTTTCTCCAGGGGATTGGCCTGCGATTTCACCGTCGCGTGTAGAGCATCGATTTGAGGGCGCATGTCCGGGAAAGACTGCATCCCCCACCGGGCTGCTGCTGCCATCTCCGCCCCGCCGCTCTTCGCATCCACCAG
The DNA here is from genome assembly GCA_041749815.1 of Terrimicrobiaceae bacterium. Classification (GTDB taxonomy): domain Bacteria; phylum Verrucomicrobiota; class Verrucomicrobiia; order Chthoniobacterales; family Terrimicrobiaceae; genus JAJTZA01. The sequence continues at coordinate 40,304 of JBGTAR010000373.1, read as the reverse complement.
CCCGGCCCCAGCTGATGCCTGACGATCCCTCACCTTGTTCGAGACCGTAAGATCAGCCATCTCCTTGGCGATGTCCTCACTGCCACTGGCCGCGAGTTCTTCCTTGTACTTCGCGAGCCATTCCTGACCCATGTCTGCCACGAACGCTGACCGGCTCCCAGCGAGGGACCGTTGTGACCGGCCCCGGAGAGATTCCATCCGCAGACCGCCCTCTTCGGACATATACTTTGCTTGAGCTTTTTTGGTGGCCTCCGCCTTTTCCTTCTCCCGGTTTTCAATCTCCGCTTCATTGACTTCCTGTTCGCGAGTCCCCTCATTTTTCCGCATGCCGAACCATTCCCACGTGGATGGTGCATACCATTTCTGCCGGGCCTTTTCTGCGATGGAGGACCGGGCATTTTTGCGCTGCTCGATGTCCTCATCTGCTGACAGTGCATCCGAGACCAGCCCTCCACTACTGCCGAAGATCCCTGCCTGACGCCCCTGCTGATAACCCCGATTCGCAGCCCGCTCGCCAATGCCGAGGCCCTGCGAGGTGTCCTTGTCCATCTCCCGTGCGACCAGCCCCGCCACACCAACAAGCGCGGCCCCAATAGCCGCAGCGATCATCACATGCGGACTGCCGCTCTGCATCCCGGCACTCAGCATCGTGGACGATGCCGATTGCGCAGAGTCGCCACCTGAGAGAATTCCCTGACCCGCTGAGATCGCCCCGCCGATGCGCCCCACCCCGGCCTTGCGCATCGCCTCTTGCTCGCGCACTTCGCGAGTGGCCAGCCTCTCCGCGTCGGCCTTTTCCTTGTTGATCTTCTTTTCCTCAGCAGCCCGTTCCTTCGCCGCTATCGTCTGCGCACGCTCCTGTTCAGCCTGCTCATTCTTGAGCCGGTTTTGTGCACGCTCCTCTTCCGTGAGAGGCCGGAGAGTCTCCCACCGGCGCTGAGGCTTTTCCTCCGGCGTGCGGGGATTTGCTTCCGTCGCCAGCTCAGACTTGCCACGAGGCCCTTGGCGTTCCGGCGCTGGCCGGGGCTCTGCCCTTGGCGCTGGTTGAGGAGTGGCAGCGGGCTGACCCGGAGGCCGCGTGGTCGTTTTGGCTTCCTCCTCTTTGAGCTTCCGTAGCCGCGACTCGGCATCCTCGATACCCTTCGTGTCGGCCTCGGTGTTTACGTGGATTTTGACTTCGTTATCGGCCATGGCTTAGCCCTCCTCCTCCGGGATGTCCCGCATGGCGTAAGTTTCACTGGAGACGCTCCAGCCCTCATTGCATCGGTGTGCTGCAAGCAACGCAAAAGCCTTTCCCACCGGCAGAGCCTCGATCTCAGCGAGAGAGAACATCAGCTGACTCTTCAGGCAAGCCATGATCGGCAACCAATCCCCCAGGCCATTCTCACCCGCCGCACTCTGCCGTCCCTCAGGAGGCGACAACTTCACCCGCATCGAAAACCCCTCAGAAATCGCCGCGATCATCTTCCGACCCAGCAAGATCAACTCCTCAGGATCACAAGCATCAGGCGTCGTCTGCCAATGACCAAACGCTGCAAACGCTTCTTGGAAATGCCAGATCGCCTCCTCAGGTGGTGGCAACTCGCCAAGCAGAAAAGGCGACTGAATAGCATCCAAATCAATCCAAGCCTGCATCGTGAAAACAAAAGGCTCCTCACAACTCCAAAAGGTCCGCGACACACAGCGAGGCTGCCAAAAGCTGCTCTCCACAGCCAGCAGCTCACTCTGCATCTCGCGCAGGTCCTTGAGGTCTTCAGGTTTCATTTCCACTTTCCGCTTTTTCCTTTCAGCTTTTCCTCAAGCCCCCGTGCCCATTGGAGGAATCCAAGCCGCCTCAATCGTGAACATCATCCCCTTCTTGCGCTGCATGCGAGGCCCGGTCTTTGTCACCCGATAATTTGCCATCCGCGTTGGAGCGCCACCAATCGTCAGCACCGAGCGCACAGCGGGGATCACCGCGCTGGATGGCTTCGCCAGCAGCGTCAGCGAGATCCTCCGTTTGTAACCCGAGGAGAACGCCCCGAGGATCGTCCCGTCCGGCGCAGGTTCATCATCCGTGATTTGCAGTTGTTGAGTCAGCTTCAGATTGTGGATCAGACCCTGCGCATGCGTGAAGCCCACCGTGGAGTAAATCAGCGTGTTGCCAGGGAAGAGGAAATCAATCGCCGATTGGTCCGGGATAAACGCATCCAGCTCCACCCCCGCAGCACCCACCGCAGAGGTAGGGGCCTCCGGGTAATGCACCGCCTGCACGCTGCACCGCTTGCGCTTGAGAAGGCTCCATTCCTCCACCGCTTCCTTGGCAAGAATAAATCCCTCAGAGAGATCAATCCCTCCAGGAGTTCCCGCCACGACAATCCGCGCCCCGGAGGAGAGATCCAAGAAATCCGTGGAATCATCCGTGACCTCCCCCTCAAAGCTAAGCTCTGCTTTGCGGGAGTGTAGCGCCATCGCAGCAAAATCACTGCCGCCCCCTTCCAGATCATCCTCAGTCACGCCATCGTCGTAACTGAAGCTCATGTTATCCCCCGTGAAAACCGAAGGAGCCCCCAGCACCCCATACACAATATCCTGCCCGTAATGTTGACTCATAATGTTAGTTAGTTTTGTTTTTTTTGATCAGTTCGATCTCCCGATTTGCAGCACCGCATTGAAAATCACATCCGCCCCCCGGATCACCTGCCCGTTTTGCTCGAACCCCGGCACCGAGACAATCCCCTCAGCAGTCTCCACAGGCCGTTGCGCCAGATACAGAGGATGCGCCAGCATCCCATAGAGCGGAGACTCCACCGACTTAGGCTGCCAGTGTAGCGCGAGGCTCACCGCATCAATAAGGTCATACAAATCCGCAGCCCCATCCCGGTTCATATCCGGCAGCTCCACAATCTGGACCCGAACCTCAAACCCATCGAAGAACACCACATCACACCCCTGCATCGCCGAAGTCGGCACCGGCATCGGCACAAAAATGCAAAGCCCCCGCTGAGAAGCCATCGAGGCCTCCATATCGCTCTCCTGGTCCTTCTTGCGCCAGCGAATAATCGGCAGCCCCGAAGGCATCAGCCCCGACGCTTCCAGCGCCTTGGCCACCCGGTCTTGAAGATCAGCAGAGGTGTTCATTGTGATAAAAGTGGAAGGCTAAAAGTGGAAAGTGGAAAGGATCACTCCTCGGGCTCGGGATCTGGTGGTGGTGTGAGGGTGACGGTGCCGTCTTGGTTTTTTGTGTGGACGGGGACCAATGCTGCAAGGGCATCGATCTCGGCTACTGACTGTGTGTCTCCGGCTGCTACGAGGAGGGCGCGGGTGCTGGTCACGAAAGCCTCGTAGAGCGAAAATAGCTCCACGGCTTTTGGACCGAGTGCTGTGGACGTCGCGACGTTGGCTTCGTGATCTGCGCTCCAGAGGTCAGTGATGCTGTGCCGGAGGCCGCCGAGGATCGATGTCCGAAGTCCCTGGGCATTTTCCTGCGCCCGGATGGCACGCGCAAATGCAGGGGGGAGCGCGGGTTCGGTGAGCAGTGATTGCGAGTGGAGGAGCGGGGTGACCGTCAGCAACAGAGCTGACGCGAGGATTGTGAGTTTGGTTTTCATGAGTTAAGGGAATCGAGTGATACCAAAGAAGCGAAACTCACTCATTTGGATGTAAGTTCCACCGGCTGAAGGGGACGCGTCTGAGCGTGTGCCAATTAATGGAGAGCCAACGAGAGTGGTGGTGTCTGCGATAGCTACCTCAGTTTCGCCATTAACGCTGAAGGCATATCCCGATGCGGTGGCTCGAATACTTAGCTCATAGGCGACTTGGGCGCTTGTGGTCGGAATATTGACCGTGGAACTCGCCACAGTGATGTTGACCAGCGGGTCTGCCCCGGTGACGAAGAAGATAAATGTCGCTTGCCCCGCTCTACCGAGGCACGTAAAGACAGCGCCCCCAGAAGTCACGGTGCTTGCAAATGTTGTTGGCCATGTTGGTTCCGACGCAGCCGTCGTGCCTGCCGTGGTGCATATGTATCGGAACCCGTTTGGCGCAACTGGAGCCGTTGTGTCACCGACCGCGAATGCAGCACTCGCAGACCATGTGCGGTCCTCGGGGTCAATAGCTGCTATACCCGCTGCGTTGGCTGGAATTATTCTGGTGGGTGGGTTGCCTCCAGAATGGTTCGCAAACGAAAAAGACCATGATACAGGTTTCCCAGCGGTCATGAAGTTCGCAGGAAAGAACTTGCCGCGCATGGTGAATGTGCGGCCCGTTGAGCGTGAGTAAATGCCTCCGGGGGGGTTGTATCCGAGTTGTGCTAAATGCAGAAAGCCACTATTTGCTGCGGCTACCATCGGGAATTGAGACTGCAATTGTATGCTTGCACTTAAAAGCACAGTGGTGCTTGTGCCAGAAAAAGACCACCCAAGCTGCCCGACGTTACCACTCGAAACCGTGCCTCCGATGCACCTATCAATCAAGGTGAGTGAATCAGGAATACGAGCCGCGTCAGATTCTACAAGCTGACGCGTCATGTAGCTATCCGCATTGGCTGACGTTTGATCCTGCCCTCGCACGTTGCCGCGAATAGTGTGGTTATCGCCTGGCGCGTCCCCGGCAGTCAGGTTGTTTTGGACAGTGAGGTCATTGGAGAAAATCCAGCTTCCACCGATTGTCTGCGCCTGGGTCTTGACCCATGTCCACCAGGCGGCCAGTGCCGATGGCGTGATGGTGCGGCCTGTGTCCGTTCCGGTCTGAGTCTCAGCATCGGTCGCAAGCTCGGATACGCCCGTCGCCGATGTCGTGGCCGCGCTGACAGTGAGGGTCCTGTTTGCTGTCAGATTTCCGCCGCCGCTCAATGGGGCAGTCGTGCTAATAGAGAGGGATGATAGAGCATATTGGCTGGCGGGAACAAAATCAAACTCCCCATCACCCGGACCGGCACCGGAAGCGGTCCACCTGGTCAGAAAATTCCCTGGAGCGGATGGGCCGCTTTGCATGCCGGGGCCTTCATTGTCTGTCCAATTCGCACCAATAGCCGCCCAGAACTCCTCATAACTGTCAGCCTGCAATACTGCCAAACCTGTCTCTCCTGTCGCACTGGTGGCAGCATCACCAAGCCCGAGTTCATCCCGAAATCCCGGCGCATATTCCGGCAGCATGAAGACACCACCATCAAAAAATCTGAGCGCTGGAGTTTCATCAAATTCAGAATCATAGAGCGCCAGCGACTTGGAGAGAAAAACGCTTGCGTTCGCATTGAGAGCATTCGCAATGTTCAGGGCGTTGGCGGTCCATAGGTTCGTTGGGGCTACCACCTGCCCATCCGTCCCCACCGTGATCCCCTTCGTCGTCTGTCCAAATGCACCCGCCACGATCACCGCCGCAGCCACTAAGTTAATAATCAGTTGTTTCATAATTGAGTAAAAGTGAGTTGCCCATCCGCGAACGTGATCCGCCGCCAAACATTTGTGACCGTGTCGCGAATCTCTAACCCATTCGCCGTGATCCGCAGATGACCATAGATCGTGCCGAGTCCGGGATACCGAGCATCCCCAAGCGTCTCCGTGAGATACACTGGCCCTCCCTCGCTGGTCTCCGGCCCTGTGATGATCGGCGGTTGCGTCGTGATCGCGAAATTTGGAAACCCACGGCGATCACCTCCCACCGTGAGGACAATCTCACAATCGAGCTGCTGTTGCTGCTTGCCGACCAGGTGAGTGATCAGCCGCGTATCATTCGCATCCAGCGTGCCCGTATAGACCGTGCTGCTCTGCGCTTCCCACTCATCCAGGAAGGCCAGCACCGAGGGCGAGCTGCTCTGAGCCGACAGCGCCAGCTCAATCGTGGGAGATGCCCCCGGATTTGCTGAGAACGTGATCCGCGCTGGCACGCCAAACCCGGCCTTCATCGCGGTTGTTTGAGAGAGCGAGGCCACCCCCGTTTCGAGATTGATTGAGATATTAAGCATTAGTTGTTTCCTCCTTTGGCCAGCACCATTCCCAGCCATCCTTTGACTCCCATGACGGCTGCCGTCTGAAATTGCTCATCACTCGGCAGCAGCGAGCGGTCCTGTTTTTGAGTCACAGACTTCGTGAGGATATAAAGCGGAGTCACCACCCCGCCGATGGTCGCCGCGATGATCCGTTTCCCCTTCGGAATAAAAAGCCCCATCCGATCCCACAACTCGCTCGCCCGCTTCCCGTAGCTCGTGGCATGAATCGGAATCGCCAGCGACTTCGCCGACTTCGGAGAAATCTTCACATCCCGAAAAGCCCTGGTGAACCCCACATGCGAAATCGTAAGCGTGGCCCCCGAGGCATCCGCCGCCAGCGCTCCCCCAGCGGCCACCTTCTCCGCAGCCTGAGCAAAGTGATTCGTGGGAGAGGCCCCCAACCTCTGGGCCGTCGCATGCCGAGTGGAAGCAATTACCGCCACGTGATTCACCGTGATCAGCTGCACCTCCTGACCCGCTGCCCGGTTCACATCGATCAACCCCGAACCCGAGAGCGACCGCATCAGCGATTGCAACCGAGGGCTCACACTGTCCGCCACTTTGATTCGTAGGTTCATTTCAAAAGGCCCTCCAAAAACTTTTGATGCGCTGCCTGAGCCTCCGCGATCCCAGCCCGCCGCTCCGCAGCCGCTGCCTCCTCACGTCTGGAGAATTCTTCGTGAGCGAGGCGAAGCGATTCCCGCTCAGAATCTGTGCTCAGCTCCCGCCGCATTTCCTCCTGCAGATCCGCAGGCAGCTTGTCGAAAACATCATTCACCGTCTTTTCATCCGGCGAGAGCGGGGCCTCAGACTTGGTAGGAATCTCACGCCCCGTGGCACTGATCAACCCAAGCCTTATGCAGTCATTGCGGTTAACCTCCCGCCATGCCTTTCCTGAGCGCCATGCAAAAGGAGGAAATGGATTACTCAGCGTGTCCTCATATCCGCCCGCGCCGTTTCCAAGGGCCTGCCAGATCGGCGAGTCCTTCAGAGCGATCATCGGAGATTTCAGAGCGCCTTCCCAGCCAACGGATTCCCCAGCGTCGAACCAACGCTTCTCCCAGCCCACACTGTGACTCTCCGCCGACCCCCGAGGCACAGCGCGAAGAAACAACCTCACCAACTGCCAGGCTGGATAAGCAAACCGTGCATACTCCGTGTTCCCGGCAACCATCCGCCCGTAGTTGGCAGCCATGCGGGTATTCGTTTCCAGCATCAGATTCAACCGGCCCTCGCTCGACAGATCCTGAAGCGTGCCACGTTCCGCAGGCGGAATATCCGCCATATCACCCGGGAACCCAATCGCGGGATCATACCCGAGTTGCTTGAGCTTACGCATCAACCGAAGCCTCCCTGTCGCCATGTTGATTTTGCCCGAGAGAAGATCATCCACCACCTCGGCAACCTCCCCCAGGTAATCCGCATTCGTCGTGCGGGCCGAAAACACAGACCGCCTCCGCAACTCCACCGACATCCCCCGAATCTCCGCACTCGAAAGATCCGTGGGAAACACCGCCCGCCCGCGCCATTGCTCAAGCGCCGGAGTCGCTTTAAAAGTGAGATCCTCCAGCAGCGTCATACCCTGTCCCCCGGTTTCGCCATCAGGCCGGCCACAAGAGATTCCCCCAGCTGAAAAGCCAACACATCCGCCAGCTCCGGCGATTCATTCACATCCCCAAGAAGATGCGGAAGCATCGCCCGCAACCCCCGCAGCGCCTCCATATCCCCAGCCGTGAGCGCCGAGACAATCGCCTCCCGCACCGGGGCCATATCCCGCTCAAAAGCAGCAGCTGCTACCTTAAGACCATCGTTTTCGAGATCTTGCAGCAGTTCCTCAGCCTCGGCCCGAGCGTTGGCTGTCATGAGCGGCAGAGCCCTCCGGCTAAGTTCGCAGATATTTGAGAGGCGTCGTTTCATAGTCCCGAGCAGCGATCCCTCCCGGTGAGACGATTCGGCACGTTGACAGCATCCACGCCACCCATGGGTGACATTTCCGCCGTGCCGCCGTCTGTGTCTGGACGCTCAACAGGGATTTTCTTGTCGCTGATGCGTAAAAGATCGCTGTTGTCGTTGTCCCTCTGCTTGGACTGATCCAACGAGAGCGGCATGCGGATCCGCTCCATGAGCCGATAGACCGCCATCCGCACCGCAACCGCCTTGAGGCTATTGGGGACCTTTGCAGGATCTGCATCAATCGCGGATCCCGTGATCGCCCGGCGCACACGCGATACCGCATCGCTGATCGCTTCCGCGACAGGGTCTGTGCCGCCTGTGGCCGTGGTCTGAGCTTTGTCGATGACAAAGCCCATGCCCGTGGCCTTCAGGTCGTCTGCGGTGATCGGTGTCCAGTTGATGTCCATGGTTTGCTTTCCCCTCAAGACCGCGTCCGGCAGCTGCCGAACGCGGGGATTGAGGGGGCGGGGTTTAGCTTGCCGTGATGCTTAGTGTCCGCACACCGAGCGTGCTGGCGCAGAATTCCGCCTCGTAGGCTTCCACGACGATCTCCCAGAGCTTGACCGAAAGCTGCCTCACATAGACAGCCCGGAGGCCACCTTGTTGAGTCAGTGCTTTCGCGGTCTTGAAGTTGGAGGGATCTTCCGTGCTGGTTGGAGCGCTTGTGAAGAACAACACCTTGCTGCCCATCACCCGGCTCTTGCTGGTGCCCGCCTGGTAGCGCGTGCTGTCCACCTTGGCATCAAGCATGGCCTTGCGGCTGGCTTCCACCTCGGTGATCATACGCCCGGCCACGGCCTTCGCGGCATTCGTGGCACCCACGCTTTGGTAGCGCAGCAGGCTCGCACCTTCACCCCAAAGGGCGCTGGTGGGGCGGATGCCGGAGGAGTCCCCGGAGATCACAGCTTGGTTGGCCAAGTCGTAATCCGGATCTGCCGCACCGGCTGGATCCCACACAAGCGGAACGTCGGTCGCCGAAGCGATGGCAAGAGCCACCTTCCGACGCCAGGCATTGAGCTGCAAGCGACGAAGCAGCAGGGCCGTGTAATGCTCCTGCCAGTTCGGCTGGTTCTTGACGCGGTCGCTATCCAGCACAATGCGCAGACCGCGATTTGGCACGATCCTGTTGGACTTGTCGCTGGAATACTCCACCGTCTTGAAGTCACTCCCGATGGCCCGAAGGTCATCGTCTGCGCTCACATCGCTCAAGAACGCTTCCGCGTTCGGGTAGGTGATGTGTTCGTAACGCTCGCCCGTGCCAGGAATGGTCGGTGCGAGGAATTCGCACAACTCTTCCAGGTTGCCGGGCGGACGCCAGCCGGTGGCGTAGATGGTGAGCGGCTCGCTGAAGTGCGCTTGCACAAACAAGGAGGCATTCGCCGTGGTGATCTGGAGCGGTCTGTGATCCGCCCCAGGGTTATAGGGCTCCTCACGAGTGAGTGCCATGATCGCTGCCGCTACGGCCGCGTTGGATGTTTGCATTGGTTTCATGATTTATTGGTTTTTCTCCAGTTGACGTTAGAGCGCCTTGATCTCAGCTGGCCCGCTTTGCAGAGCCGTGAAGAGCGCTGCGATGTCGGTTCCCGCTGTGCCAGTGGCGGCCACGATGACGACGGTCTTCACCGGCGCACACGGGACGACTTGCACCGTGTAAAGGCTCGTGGCCTCTTGCACGGCAGCTGAGGCCGTGCGACCCACTTTGTAGTAGGTCCCAGCGGCCGCAGGCAGCGCAGCGACATATCCGTTGGCTGCCGTGTAAACATCCAAGTTTGCCGCAAGCGCTGTGGTGCAACGAAGCGGACGTGATCGGACGGCACGGTTGAGAGGATCAACATTCATGATGTCCTCCGCAGCTGCCGGAGTGTCGGAGGTGCTGCCTATGGGATAGTCAGCAACTCCGCAGATGGCAGCGTGAAAGGCATCACTGCCGGATTTGACAAGCAAATACCGGTAACTGTGTGCCGCGTCCGCCCTGCGGGTGAAGACCTCGAAGGTCCCTGAAGCGGTCTCCACATTCGCCGTGCAGAACGGCTTGCGAAGGCCAAGGACGATGACCGAAAGAATAGTGAGCAAGAATTTCATGATGATTACTTGCCTCCTTTGCTTTGTTTCACCGGTGCGGGTTCATCGGCCACAGGTGGCAGATCTTCAGGTGGGGTCGGTGGCGGTGAGCTAACGACCGACACAGGGCCTGCCAATCGTGCCGCCTCTGCCTGTTGGGCCAAGGCCGCGTCGACGGCTTGCTTCAAGTCGAGACCGGCAGCAACACGCCAACGGACATCGATTTCATCCACGCCCGCCCCTCGGCAGAGCATGGCGAGGGTCGAGTTATCGCCTTCGTTGTTCGCTGTGCAGAATCCGGGAGGAGCGCCGAAGCACGCCGCCAGAAAGGACAGCAGGATGATGATTTTACTTTTCATGGTTTTTTCTTTTTTGGTTTTTTCTTTTTTTTGGAGGGGGGAACTTAATTGGTCAGCTTTGGCGTGATGGGTCCGCCATTGCGGCGAAGAGGACAGCCAGATTCGCGTCGGATTTGCACTGAGCGAAAGCGGCATCCCGGTCGAGGTTGCCATCTTTCATTTTCTGAGCGATGGCAGTCTCCAGCGCCGATGCGCGGGCATTGGCTGTGCTGAGATCGATACGGTTACCGTTGATCAACACTGGCTCAACGTTCATCGCCTTGCGGGTCTGCAACTCAGTGAGTGCAGCGGGGGCGGTGTTGGCCGTGGTGATGCGGTCGGCAAAGCCCTGCCGCTCGGCTGGTGTGATCGCTCCGCGTTTTTCAGCGAGATCAAGCACGCCGTCCACGAGCGTTTTGTTGGCCGTGGTGCGGGCCGCGTTGGCTGTGGTCAGCGCTTCATTCTCGCCTTCAAGCTTCGTGACTTTTGCAGTCGCATCGGTCAATGAGGCATTGGCGGTTTGGAGCTGGGTTTCGAGATCCGCTTTGGCAGCGTTTGCGGTGCTAAGCGCATTGGCCGTGGTGGCGATCCCCTTCAGTGCTGCGTCAATCTGTTCGTCGGTCGCAGATGCGACCAGTCCGAGCATGTTGATGAGTTTGCTTCTATCCATGGTGTTTTGTGTTTTGGTTTTTTGTTCTTCTTCTAACAGGGGGTCGGGGACCCCGAGATTGGGCGCGGAGTTCTGTGTCCAGGCGGGCACATTCGCGATGTTTGGTGTAGGCACGAGGCCGATGCTTTCCAGCAGTTCGGGATACACGGCAGGTGGGGATCCAGCCGGTGGCCAATGCCACCAAAGCGGAGAGGGATACAATGGTCCGGTAGGCCGGGCATTCCCGGTCCAACGCAAGCGGCCCTCAAGGCCCGACTCTCCCGTGCGCAGATCCGTGATCTCCGCAAGGAGCTTCGCCTTGGGCCACCGGCGCTTATCGGTCTCCGGGTGACCATCCCACACCGGGCAGGAGGTTTTCCCACCAAGCCCATGCCAGAGGTTCTTGAAAGCGCGAGCCGCCACTCCGGTGATCGAGTTCCATGTGGCAACAACCTTGTCCGCCTGGTCCCGGCCAAACCGCTGCACATAGCTGCCGTCCGGCGAAGGATGATCTCCATAAGGAGCCACGGGCACCCAATCGCCATCCGCAGCCCCGGCAATGTTCGCCGTGCAGATCGAGGCCGTGAGGCGCATCTCTTCTTGCGTGCCATTGTTCGATGTGCGCAATCGGGTCGAAAATAAGAGGGATAGAAACTTCATGATTTTTTTGCTTTTTTCTGTTCGCGCAATGCAGCGACAACCAACCGCTCAAGCCGTGCGGCTTTGGAATTCTCAGTGGATCGAGGGCCGTCCTTTTTCCCTTTCTTGCCCTTCTTCTCATCGTCCTCTTCAGTGTCTGCCACCCCACCACCGGAGGATTGCAAGGCCTTCTCAGGATCTTCGGTGACCGTAACGCCAAGCCTCTCGGCAACTGTGTCGGCTTCGACCAACACGCCACGATCCGCAAGGAATCCCGCGCTCTCACGAAGCTGCTGAGCATCTTCCTCATCCATGTCGGGCAGGCCGAAATAAGCAAGGGGCTCGACACCTTCACCGAAGCAATAGCGGATCACCGTGCAATCGATAAACGCCCGGCAGGAACTCGCGATGTTCGCGCAATGCGCAAGCTCCATGGACTCGGTTTCGTCGGTCTGAGCAGAGACGCCGGTCACATCTTTCTCCCGGCTCATGTTCCGCAGATCGCTGCCACGAAACATCACAGTGGTCTTCCGGTCCTGACGATCCAAGAACCGCTCAAAGAGATCCACGGTCACAGTGCCCTCAGGGCCAATCAAAGAAATCGGTGGCTTGTCGCCAGGCTGGGAGTTGTACAAGACGATTCCCTGATCGCCATTGAAATTGGCAACCATCTCGGACATCCACTTTCCTTGGACGCTGTCCTTGCCGTCCGGGGTCTGCCCCACAACTTTTTGCTGCGCGTAGCGTTCGTTGAAGATCGTCCAATCCTGAAAAGCCAGCCGCTTGAAGATATAGCAGATCGAGGCACCAAACATCATCCCCGGCCCGGTGGTGCACATCCACTCACCATTGAAATCCATCTCCTTGCCCGTGGCCCCAAACCCACCGAAGGGCAGGAACCTCAACGTGCCGGTCGTATTCTCGAAATACCAGAGAGGCACAAATTCCAACTCCGCTGTGAGCGCTGGAACATCAGCCCCGCCGCCCTCAACCTTGATCATCTTTCCGGGCTCAGCTTTCCACACAAAGTGATGCACCGCGTAGCGAAACCCAAAGGCCGTGCTCATTTGCTTGAGGAGCAAATGAAGGTCCCCGCGCTCGTTGCGGTCAAAGGCATTCACAGCCTTGACGTTCCCGTAAAAATACTCCAGCGCTGCCGCATGCCGGGCCGCTTCCACGGGATCCGCGTTCTTCTTTTTGAACACCCCCCATGGCTTGCCAGCGATGGAATTTTCAAGCTGAGGGATCACGAAGGAAAGAGTGTCATCCCGGCGCGCCATCGCATCCCACAAGATCGCGGCATGACGCAAGATCCCAATGTCAAATTGATCCAACGCCATGGAGAGCATTTCCGGCGACACCATCCGCAGCGGGTTGAACCGCATGCGCCGCTGCAGCGCCACCTCCTCTGCCGTAAATGCAGGGACCGCGTTCAAGACTGGAAGAGCCGCGTCACTCATACCATGGCCCCCACATTGCGAGGCATGCCTCCGGTTGCTCTTGCATGAGGCTGCATTGACACGCTGGATCCGGTCATTCCTCCAGGACTGCCTATTGCCCGGACTGCCAGTGCCAGCGCTGTGCACCGGTCGGCGTGTCCATCCTCCGTGTGCGGTGCTCGATAGGTGACCTCACCGTTTTTTGTGGTCACTCTCGCCATGCTATGCAAATCCTCGCGGATGGTGCGATTCGCTGGAATGCGGACCGCTCCCTGCTCGAAGGCCATTCGGAGTTTTGAAAAGATCTCCCTCTTTAGCCCGACCGTAAACGTGCAAAGTTCGATCTTGCCAAATTTGTGCGCGGTAGGATCCCACTCACCAAATTCCTTCACCAGGTAATCCCCCAGCCCGATACCCGGCCCAGTGTAGTCTAAGCACACACGCTTGGATTTTGTGATACGCGGCCGCAGGATATCGACCTGCTGAGGCGTTGGCATCTTGGCGAGTTCCAAAACCTCTTTGGTGATGCCCATGTTTGCCACTCGCTCAAGCGTCCATGCCACTGTGAGATCGCGCTTGCGACCAAAGTCGATACCGATCACCGCAGGAGCTTGGCTGCTTGTGGTCCAATAATCGTCGGAGACGCTCAGTGAGATTTCCCCGCTTTCGCATGTGGCAATCAATTCGTAGGGCAGCAGCACCGATGCTGCGTCAAGGAACTCACACTCGTATTCTTGCGCCCATCCCTCGGGATCATCAAGACCTTCGCGCAAATCCTCAATATTCAGAGGCAGCCCCTTGGCCACCGCATCCCGAATCGTAATCAGGTGCTTGGAGTATTTGTTTGGCTTGCTCCAGAGATCGTGAAACTTGTTACCCAGACCATTGGGGGTGGAAACAATCCGCAGCTTGAATTCTCCTTTAAGGGGATTCGAGATGCTCGGATAAATCGCACGCCAGATGGCATCGGGATTTTCGTGAAATGCAAATTCGTCGAGCGTGAGATTCGCGCTGTATCCACGGGCCGTGGCCGGGTTTGCCGGAATGGCAATCAAGCGGGAACCATTTGGCCAGGTGATCTCCGCACTCTTGAGTAGGGCCTCGGCCCCGTCACGCAGCTCCTCATAGTTCGCAAGAGAAATTTTGTAGGCCTCCGCCCACTCGCGAGCCTTGAGCATCCACTCCAGGGCCTGACGCTCTCCAGCGCTTAAAGTCACCCATGTCGTTTTGCGGGTCAGGCAATCAGTCACACTCTCCCCCGCCGTGGAAAAACTCTTGCCCGTCTGGCGAGCCCATACTCCGATTTTGAATCGTGCGTCATCGCGCACCCAATCGGCCTGATACTCCAACAAAATATCTAGCGGCGAAGAGGTCACAACCCAAAGACCTCCCGCATTTTTGCTGTCTGCTCTTCCGGCGACAGCTTCTGGTCGGTAAGAACTTCTTTCGCCGCCTCGGCTTTCTTTTCCAGCAGAGCCAGCTTCCGCGCCCCGTGTTCCAACTCGATAGCCTTCCGCGCCTCGGTCACCGCATAGGCCAACAACTTGTCGTTGTCTTCCCGCACGCCCTTCAGCCGCATGTAATCCACCGTGCGGATATGAATCTCCTCCGCTGTGACCGGTAATCCCTCTTGCGCAAATTCCTTGCGAAACTGCTCCGCGTCCGCATTCATCTGCCGGAGCGCACGCTGCGAATCCAACCATCGCCAGAACCGCGATAAGGCCTGCTCGGTAAGCCCGTAAATTCCATGCCGCGACTCGATCTGCGCGATCAAACGCTTTGCAGAAATCTCGCCCGCCTGGGCCTGAAAAAATTCGTGCTCCTCCGGCGAGAGATCCCGCAGCCGTTGCTCCGGTGAAGGCCCGTCCCCGTCGATCCGTGGCTTGCGCTTCATTCATCGCCCTCCTCCGTGGTCACGTCTGACGTGATTACTTCCGACCGCAAAACTTCCTCCGCTGGAGGCGCATCGATCACAGGAAATTGCTTCACCCGCACCGTGTGCTCTGTGAGCGTGATCACCATAAAATTCT
Organism: Terrimicrobiaceae bacterium; assembly: GCA_041749815.1. Classification (GTDB taxonomy): domain Bacteria; phylum Verrucomicrobiota; class Verrucomicrobiia; order Chthoniobacterales; family Terrimicrobiaceae; genus JAJTZA01. Next base: position 25,227 of record JBGTAR010000373.1, on the reverse strand, counting down.
GCCGTCCCCGGCCTTTCACACGGACCATGTCGCCGACCTTGATCATTTGATGCGCTCTGCCTCCCCTTTGTGAGTGATCGTCCAAAGCATTCCCCGCCGCTTGCTGTCAACCTTAGAGACCCAACCCTCGTTCTCCGCCGTGCGCAGAGCATGACGAAACTCCGAAATCTCCGGCTCTGGCTGAACCCGCGAATTGATTTGCGCGTGCAAGATCGCTTCGTCGATAGGGCCGTTCCAATCATGAGCCACATTCAAAAGCGTAGTGAGGATCTGTTCGGGCCGTGTCATCCCATGAGCCCTTTCGTGTCCTTGAGGATTGCGATCACGCGACCTGGAATGTTGTCGATTTTGTCCATGATCTCCCGACGATCATTGTCGCGAAAGACCTCAAGCACCGTGATCCGTCTGCGCAGCTCATCCGTCTCCACTTTGAAATCGTGCCGCGAAATGAAATCCTTCTTCATCTCGATGATGAGCGGCTGGGGATTCACCACGATCTTTTCCGGGCTCGTGTTGATCACCCGCGAGATCACAGCCTCGATCTCTTTGACCCGCACATCAGCAGCGCTCTTTTGGAGTGACTTCTGATCCACGAGCATTTTCATGATCGCCGCAAACATCCCCACCAGAACGCTGATGATCGTGACATCCGCCTGCCAGGTTCCACCAAAGATTGCCCCCAGAATCATTTCCCTGCCTCCATAAGAAGTTTGATCAACCCACCACACCCGGCCTGCTTGGAAATCGCCGTTGAGGAATACACACCATCCCGCACGAATTTTCCTTTCGTGTAATGGTTCGTCCCTGCCCACAAATACGGGCTGTGAATCCCAGCCTTGGAATTGATCCGGTAGCCCAATCCATTGAAGCTTTCCAAGAGCCACAGCGCATGTTCGACGCTCCAATCATTGACCAGATGGAGTCGTTTGCCTGGCATCGTGAGCGCATCGGCAGCGCTCTCCGCAAACGTGTATTCCTTGCCGTTCGCAGGCTGATTCTGCGGACGGCCCGCTGGCACTAAATGCGTACGCCTGGCCAGCGGGTCACCGTTATGCAAATGTTTTTCGAAGCTGAATCCACACTCCATGCCGTGAGTGCATGCAAGAAACCACCAAGGCATTTGAGGTGCGATTTTCTTGAGCAGGCCCTCGTAGTAGTTTTTCCCATTGAGAGCCTTCGCGATATACCACTCGAAGCGCCCCATATCCCTCTTCGCGATCTCCACAGTGCGAAAAAGCTCCCTCAACTCTGCCCGCACCGCAGGCGTGAAAGTCCGTGATTTAACAGGCCGCGCCATAATCAATACTCCGCCCCCCCGGTCACATAAACCTGATCAGGAAAATAAGTCCTATAAGCCCCATGGGTCGCATAGCTCCCCTTCCCAAAAGTGAGAGTAACCTTCACCGAATCCATAAGCCGCACGAGAAACCCCCGGCGATCCACAAACTCACTCCAAGTGATCGGCGGCAAAACCTGAGCCTCAAGAGCCGCATCCCGGCGCTCCATCATCTCCCGGAAATCGATCTCCTGAGAACTCTTGCAAGTCCCAATCGCCGCAATAATTCCCGCCAGAGCAACCAGCCAGATAATCCCCGCCAGCGCAGCAGGCAACGTGTAGCCGCCCGTTTTCGGATTCTTGTAGCGGAAGCGGGAACCGCTTTCGTCCACCGGCTGGGCCTTCCGCACCTCCGCATTCGGATTGTATTCCCCACCAGCAACCGTGATCTTTTTCACAGCCTTGATCCGCCCAAAAATCGCAAGCACCGCACCGATCAAACCAGCGGCCAAAGTCACAATATTTCCAACTTCATCCTGTGTGACACCAGCGTTGAATCGCTCCAGCAAAAACACCCCAAGCAGCGTGACAATCCCGAGAATCGTGCGCGACTGCCACCAAGCTTTTGATTCCGAGGCGCTCATTTCGACACCTCCGTTGCGTTTGCGAGCATGAGGGCCGCACGGTCTAAAGCAGCGGCATTGATCTCCGCTGCCTGATCGGGTGGAAGATTCGCGGCATCCATCAAGGCCTTTGTGTTTGCCACAAGATCAGCAGCCAGTTTGCGAGAAATCTGCTCAGGCGTTCCACCCTGCTCAAGCAAGCGAGCCGTGGCCACAGGGTCCAATATTTGGTGTGTTCCCTGCAACTGGCGAATGTTCGAAGCCTGTTGGTAAAGCGTCGAGATCCCGCCTTGGACAGCGATCTGATGATAGTTTACCGGCCCCCCTCCAGCGTATTGCTGAAGGGCCGCAAGACCTGCATTTATCGCAAAGTTTGTGGCCAGTCCGGTGAGGTATTCCACACCGTCTTGAGTTGATGGCTTAGCCCACCAAGCGACAACATTTTTCCCGAGGGAAGTCTTCGGTTGATAACCGGCACACCCTGAAATCAGGAGTGCCGCCAGGGCAAGTGTGAGAAGTTTCAGAAGGGTGTTTTTCATAGTTAAAAAAATGAGCGCGGAGACTTAGGCAAATGCCAAAGCCCCCGCGCTCTCGGTGTGGTTTAGGGTGTGATTTTCGGAGTTGTGAAGAGTCGGCATTCTGCTCTTCCCCGCAGTTTCATCCCGCCCAGCCAGGGCGAGACATGAGCCGGATTTCACGCCCGGCGAGGGTTCAAAAAGTAGCGCGGTGGTTTGGGTGAAAGGCGTCCCAACCACCGCGCCGGGGTTTTCCTTGGTGGAAAAATCGCCAGGCAGACGGGCGGCCAGAACTCCATATCCCAGGCCGCCCGCTGTTTCCCCTGCGAAAAAAATCTGAGCCCTGGACTCAGCTTGCTTGCGGTCCGCGTGCCGGGCTACCAGCATCAGCACGACCGCAACGACGATGAACAAAAGAAAAACCGAAAGCCGCAATGGGGCTGGCGGTGAAGATTGGCACGTGGAGTTCATGCCTGCCTAGTTTTACCATTTTCGCGGAGGGGGGAAGAGCAATGGGGTTGATCAACTTATTCCTTATTGACAAAAAAACGAATCCAGTGCACGCGCACCCGCGAGTCTGATTTTCTCAAATCAGCGTCAATCTTTTTTTATCGATTCTGCACGCTTTTCTTTTTGCGTTCTTCAACGACTGCTTGCCAATATGCGCGTCGTTTTTCCGGCGTGTCCACACCGGGCGGGTAATTGATGCTCGGCGTTGCAGTCACCAATTCTTCCGGCAACTTAAAGTTGACCGTGTAAATATCGAGACCGTTGATGGACTTTCCTGTCCGCGCAGCGATCACATGAACATAGACAGTTCTCGCAGGGAATCCATGAAGAGCAAAACGACCAAGAGGCCGACTGTTTGCCTCCAGCTTTGATGGCATCAGCACTCCATTTTTTGCCATTTGCATCGATCCGAATTTCTTGGTGGTTCTTTCGTTCTTAGTGCTTACAGCCAGCGATGCAAGCTGCGCGATCTCCGCACCTCCCGATCCGGCATCAACGTTCCATGCAAACCCTGGGATGTCAGGTTCATCCTCACAATCCACAATCATAAAATCTCCATCAACGGAAACCACTTCACCACGAATGGCGACCAGCTGACCGGGATCCACAGTCGGTGGCTCAGAAATTTTCACATTGGGAGGAGCAGGTGTCTCAGCAATTGCCGGAGCTTCCGCTTCGATAGGAGAATCTTCGTGGTTCCAAAAAAACCAAGCAGCGCAAACAAGAACCAAAAGGAGGATTAATGTTTTCATTGGCCATCTGCCATCGGAAACATTCCAGAGTTTCGTTCCCGCCTGTATTCATCGTTCGCTCTACGCGCCTCACGCTCGATCTCTTGCATCCGATCCTTGTCCTTTTCGGAAGCAAGGATTCCAGCCACAAGGACTCCGCCAACAAGCAGGACAAGAATCACCACAGGAAAAATCCCAACATCCCAGATCATCAATAGCCAACCGAGTGGCCCGAAAAAGAATGCAAGGAATGCGCCCTTCCCGGCCTTGCCCTTTTGCATGCCGATAATTGCACCAACGATTGCGCTCACAAGCCACGCGATCACTATTAACACCAGTGTGTCGTCACTCATGATTTTTCATTTTTTTCGGTAGAGTTCGTAAATCCCGCGAAGTGTGGCGAGCAGAGCAGCCAGCGCCGATGGATGATGCTCCAACAAATAACCGAGAATATTAACTCCTTCCGCATAGCACTCATGTGGTGATTTTTTTTGGTCTTTAGGATCCGGTAATTGCTGCCGATGGATCTGGTGGGGTGGGGGCATAGATTGCGGCTCCCCATCGCGATTCGCACTCTTATACAATGGAGCGTCTTCCAAAATTCGGAAACTCTTTAGCAACTGCTTCCCAGGTACCTTCTCTCCCCGCTCAATTTGCGAAATATAGTTGGGGTGAATATCAAGAAGTGCGGCCAGTTCCCCCTGCTTTAGCGAGGATTTTTCGCGAAAAGAGCGGAATCTTTGCGGGTAGTCACACTTTTCTATTGACTCACTCGCACTTTTTGATGATTGATTCTGCATGCTATGTGCATCTGCTAACACCAAGCGCGAACAGCGTCAAAACAAAATCTCAGCAATTGAGATCAAACAACGCCTTGTCGCCAAAGGTCTGACCGTTTCTCAAGTCGCCCGCAACCTCGGATACGCAAGGAACACCGTCAGCCTCTCCATCCACCATCCCACCCTCTACCCCAGCGTTCGCTCCCAAGTCATCAAGCACCTCGGTCTATGAATCCCCTGCAAACCCTCATCACCCTTGCCCTGCCATCCACATGCACAATGCCGAATCTCCAGCGAGCCACTCTTCTCACCGAGGCCGCAAAACATCTCGACAAAGATGCAGCCGCCGCGTGCCGCGCCGAGGCCCTCTGTCTTCGCAATGCCGAGTCTCACCAGATGAAGCTCGAGCAACTCCTTTCACGAACACTGCCCCTAAAATGAGCCCGCTGGAAATCGCATCCAACCACTGCCGCGCAGCTCGTCCCCCTGTGTGCCTCAAGCCCTTCATCCACGAAACTTACGGCGTCGGATACGACTACCTGCGAGCGGTCTCCCTCGGTCACCGCAAACCCTCCGCGAAACTGATCCAAGGAATGAACCAAGCCCACGTCCGCTTGTTCCCCAGCGAGCCCGTCATCCTCGAACTCCCCAACCACCCGCCCGTCATCCTTGGGCACAACTCCACAGCGAACTCATGACCACCTCAGAAGAACTCACCGCTGCCAGGTTGCACCTCCGTCTTGCAAATGAACGCATCTCGGATGCCGAGGCCGCGCTGAGTCGCGCCAGCAAAGAACTGCGCGATGCCCGCATCCTCCTCGACACCGCCACCCGCCGCCTAGCCATCGCCTCCGCCAACTCCATATCACAATCGTGAAAACAATACTGGATCTCTTAACCGCTCTTCAGGTCAACCCTAAGACCTTCTCCAAAATCTCAATCGACCGAGGCTCAGTTGCGATCAGCACAATTGCACTGCGCTTACCTTCCCCATCGAAGCAGTCCTCAAAGCCAATCCCGCTGCCTTTGATCGTACGCACGGTCACATCGAAAACTGTGAGTTCCGTCCAGTCCTCTGATTTTCCCTTGGAATCAAAATCAAAGATTCGGGTGAGCAGGTCCAGCCAATCATCGCCGGTCGCGCACAACAAGAGCGCCACGCGTGATCCGGGGCTCAATCGCAAGGAGGTATACACCAAACCCGTGGGCTCGGCAAAAGTCTCCTCGCGCAGTTCCGCCAAAGTCTTGGCCCCCCATGTTTCATCAAGCCATCGCAGGATCTCTTCCATGCCAAACCCTACCGAGAAATCTCAACCCCCCGCAAACTCGAAATGAGCCCAGATAATAAATCACCCTCTTCCCGCGAACAGTTGCGGATTATCATCGTCATCTCCACGGCCATTTTCATCCTCTCCTTTGTAGGGGCCGGATTCCTGTTGAACCCATTCTTTGGGCTCATGTGCATCGCTTGCGCGGCTTTCATGGTCGCGTGGGCATCCGCCCAAACCCTCAAAGAGTCCAAAGAGGAGGACGAAGAGGAATGATCACCAAAGCCCAGTGCGACGAACTCTTCGCACACTTCCAAAAGCTGGACCCCGTCCAACGTAGCGGAGCCCTCGCCCGCCTTTTCGGCCACCTCGACAACAAACGCAAGTCCCGCTTCGGCGAGCAGCTCTACCAGACCCTCGAACAAATCATCACCGTCCAAAAACCAAACTAACTCCACATGATCGCCATCCCTGCAACCGCCCTCAAACCCCGCTCCACAAAGATCCTCGCCTGCCACAACTGCTCACGCGCCGTGAACGTCGACGATCAGGCAACCCGCTGCCTCTGCTGGGAATGCGCTCCCAAAGTGCGCCTCCCCCGCATGGAGCAAGACGAAATGCTCCTCACCTCCACCGCCCACTAAGCATGATCTCCTCTGCCACAATAAAGAGCCTTGTCACTCAAATGATTGCCCAGGGCATCAATGATCTGACGGTGGACTGCGACGGAACGCCCACCACGATCACCCTCGTCAAGTCCGGGGCCATCGTCGATGACGCCCCCGCCTTCCGTGAAACCTACAACCGGCTGCGCCTGCTCGACGTCGAGAACAGCCAACAACCCCACCTCAACTGACATGTCCAGCATTTGCCTCAACGGCCCCGAAGTCCTCAGCGCCTTCACCCTCAGCGAAGTCTTGCAGCTGACCCCGCGTGGCGTGCGCAAGCGCTTGGACGATCTCAACGCACCCCGGACCACCGACGAGTCAGGCCTCGTCGCATGGCGGTCCGATGTGTTGCCAGAAAACTGGCGTCGCCGCATCGACTTGGCCAAACGTGTGAAGGGATGTGACACCGTCGCCGAGCTGCTCACCTGCTCCCGCCGCGCCACCGCTCTCTTCGAACACCGGATCGAGCAGGCCACCGACTACGAGAAGAAGCATTGGCCCATGCGCAAAGAGGCCGTGCATGAATACTACCGCGTCTGGGAAGTCACCGGCAGCAAAGGTGAGGCCGAGACCCGCGCCTGCTCATACTATGAGCGCCGGACCCACATGCCCCTCTCCGCTCGCAACCTTCGCCGGTGGGTCAAGGTTATAGAAAAATGCGGTGGTCCCCAACACGCCCCCGACGAGGCCTATGTCCTGTGGGGGAAACGTAGGACCTTGGCCGGACCTCCTCGCGAGACCATCGCTTACTTCCATGAGCTGGTCGGTCAGAACCAACGCAAATTTGCACCCGTTTGGAAAAAGCTCCGCGATCAGCTGATCGCATGGCGCGAGACCGGCGACCCCAAATACCGGATCCCAGGCTACACCACCCCGCCGCCAAACGCCAAAGGCTCAGACCTTCCACTGCGCTGGTCGTACAAATACTTCATTGACCCCAAACGCCGCCCCTCCAAGGCAGTCGTCGAAGGCGCTCGCTATGGCCTGAGCGCAATCAAGGCCCTCGCCCCGAATGTCCGCAAAACCCGCGTCGGCGTGAAGGTCGGTGAAATCGTTTATTTCGATGATCAGGTCTATGACGTCAAAGTCAACGTCCTCGGAATCAACACCCGTGGCACCAAGCCTCTCGGCCTGGACGCCCTCGACCGCGCCAGCGATTGCACGTTTAAGAGCTTTTTCAAACCCACCATCTGGGATGACGAAGAACGCGCCAAGCGCATGCTCCGCGCTCGCGACATGATCTGGTTCTGCGTGTGCTATCTCCGCGATGTGGGCTATCGCCCCGACACCGGCACCACAATGATCGTTGAGCACGGCACCGCCGCCCTGCCAAAATGGTTCGAGGATACTCTCCGCCTCGTTACGGATGGCAAGGTCACCGTGGATCGTGGTTCCATCGGTGGAGATCCCGCTTTCCCCGGTGCCTTTGAAGGCCCGGCCAAAGGGTGCAGCAATTTCAAGGCTGCCCTCGAAGGCGCTCGCAACCCCCTGCGGAATATGATGGCCGATACCAGCATCTTCCCCGGTGCCGTGGGCATGAACCGCGATCACAGCCCGGAAGACCTCCACGGCCGTGACCGCTACAACCAGCTCGTCATTAAGACCGCTGCCAAACTCGGGGTGGATCTCATGTATCCTCTTATAGAGTGGCGCGACTTCCCGACCCTCGCACTCGCTTGCATCGAGTCCATCAACCGCGAAATCGATCACCGCTGCGAAGGCTGGGCCGAGTCCGGTTACACAACCCAAGAATGGCGCTTCGATGACAACTCCCCATGGATGTCCCGCGCAGACTTTCAAGCGATGCCAGAAGAGAAGCAGCGCATGATCGGCGCTTACCTCGAAGCCAACCCCCACCTCACCCGCGCCCGATTGCTTAGCCGCCGCGAAGTGTTCGACCGGGGCGCAGCCGAACTTGTGCGGATCCCCGCATGGGCCATCCCTCAGCTGCTGACCCATGTGGACGCGCCCGATTACCTCTGGCAACTCCGCCGTGTGAATGAAAACGGCGAGTTCCGCTTCCGCGATGAAGAGGCAGATCCTTACGGTGGAGAATTCTCCTACATCGCCCGCTGCCAGGACAGCCAAGGCCACCTGGTCCGCTTGATCGAAGGCCAGAAATACAAGACCTTCCTGAATCCCCTTGATCCCCGCGAGCTGATCGTGTGCCAGCCCAATGGGGCTTACATCGGCACATGTCCCCAGCAGGACATCCCCGCCGCGAATGACGCCACGGCCATCGCCAAATCCATCGGCGCAAACCGCCGCCACGTCGCCGAAGCATGCAGCGAGCTGGCCGTCATCGGACGCGAAGCAACCCGCAAGATGGAAGCCATGCGCATGCACAACGAAGGCGCTGCCGCCACAGCCCGCCAATCCGGTGGCGTGGACCGTGCAAAACAAATGGACGACGCAACCGCACAACTCGCCTCCGAAATTTATGGCTGATCCCGCCGACATCGAAGACCGCAAAGCCGCCCTGCAGGAATACCTCGACATCGCCGAGGATCCCGCCGCAGCCCGTGACTTCATCGCCGATTGCCTGGACCCCGAATCTGACTCCGAACTCCTCACCTGGCTAAACGCCACCCTGCAAAAAACCGAAAACTAAAAACTCCATGTCCTCCACACGATACCTAAAACCCGACTCCGATCCCGCCAGCGCTCCAGAGCGCTACATGTCCGATCCCCTGATCTCCGGCATCAATGTCGGCCTCCGCTACATCGGGGCCGTCGCCTCCCGCCGCACACAAGAGCAAACACGCGCCGCCGTGTGGCTCTTTAATTATGCACGCCTATCCCAAGGCACCGCTGATGCCCTTGGAGAAAAACTTGGCATGTCTCAGTCCGAGATCCGCGAGTGCCTCACCAACCCAAATGCGGAGCCCACCGAGTTGGTCCGCTTTGTTGACGCCGTGGCCAAGCTCCGCAAAGAGTTTGAAGCGGGCCTGCCGACCCCCGCAGCCACATCGGTGACGAAACGTGTCCGCATGGGCATCCGCGAGGCAGCGGACTGCCGCATCTTCTCGCTCATCATTGGCGCTTACCGCATCGGCAAGACATACCCCTTCCGGGACGAGTTTTTCCGCAAATACATGGACCGCGCTGTGTTTGTGGATGTTCCTCCAGGTGGCGACATGCGCTGCTTCACCTCCGCCTTTGCTCAAGCCCTCGGCATCGCGATCAACTCCTCAAAAAACAATCACCTGATCGCCGAGCAGATCCTCGCCACCATCGCCACCGGCGTCATCGAACTCGTCTTTCTGGACGAGGCTCAATACCTCTGGCCCCGCGACACCAACAAGTTCCCCGAAAAAATAAGCTTCCTGCGCCATTGCTGGGACAAGCTGGAATTCTTCCGCGCTGGGAGATCCGGCATCGACCAAAAAGGAGGCCTCGGTTTTGCCGCGTGCGCAACCCCGCAATTTGCCGATGACCTGAACGCCGCAATTGAAGGCAAATGGGCAGCCGGCCAATTCGAGGGCCGACTCCGCCGCAACTTCTGCCCCGACACGCTCACCCAAGATGAAGTCGAATCCATCGCGAGAATTCAAGCCGCAGGCTTCCCAGCCGAGGCCATCCGCACACTCGTGACGGTCACCATGGCCTCACCCGGCCTGCTTGGATTCCTCACCAACGTCATCGGAAAAACCCGGTTTCTCTCCGAATTCCAAGAGGTTCCTATAACCCCCGGCCTCGTGAAAGAAGCCGCTCAGGAAATGCTCCGTGGCACCGCCATCGAACGCAAAGCCAAGGCTGCCGCCGCAAAAGCATCCGTCAAACTCCTGAACCAAAACTCATGAGCCCCGCCCTCACACACATCATTTTCATCCTGCTCCAGCACGTGGGCCGTGAAAATCTCATCTCCTCACGCGAGCTTGCAGACCAAGCGGGCATCCGGGGCCGCAGCCGCACCCGCGTGGTCCGGGAACTCCTCAGTGAAGCCCTCCATGATGGAACACTCGAAGAGTTGGAAGTCCCCCTCTGCGCCATCCCCGGCAGCGGCTACTTCCTCGCCGCCGACATCGAAGAAGCCCAAGCCTACAGCGATTTCTGTAGCACCCTCGCAACTGAGGCAGCCCGAAAATCCAAGGCCGTCATCAACCTCTTCCGCTCCCTCGGGCTCCACCTCCAAAAGCAGCCATGAAGCGAAAACTCAAGCGCACAAAAGTTCGCAGGATCCTCCGCACCAGCACCGTGAATTATCGCGGGAAGCTCCGACTCATCGTCGCCGAAATCGACACCACCACCGGCACACTCTCAGTCCGCCCCCACGGCTGCCGTAAATCCAAAATCTACGCCCTCGCGGACCTCTTCGCCTGGGGACCACAACTCCAACTCAACCTCAAATAAACCCCATCATTCCCATGAAAGCCAAAAAACCAAAACTCACCCCCATCCTAATCAGCTCCCGCGCAGGAGCCCTTGCCGTTGTCTCTGATCTTGTCGAGCGCAAGCTCGAACTCACCGCCCGCCTGATCGACATCGAAAAGGAAAAAGAGAGGATCCAAAAAGTTTATCAGCCCGAGATCGACGAACTCACCACCGCGATCCAGACCGCCGAGGCCGGGCTCAACGTGTGGGCACAACAACACCCCGAGGAATTCCCCAAAGGGATCAAGTCCATCGATCTTCCGCAGGCCCGGTTTGGATTCCGGTTCGGCAAACACAAAGTCGAGAAGCTCAAAAGCAAAGACACCTGGGACGACATCGTCAACCGCATCGCCGCCGTCAAAATCCAAGCCTTTGACGAATCCGGCAACCCACGCTTCCACCCCGACAACCAGCCCGTGTGGGCCTTCGATGGTGAGGATTACATCCGCTACGGTCAGCCCGAACTCGACAAAGACGGCCTCCTGTCCCGCCGTGCCGACATCCCAGCCGAGGCCCTCAAACTCGCCGGGATCCGCATCGAGCAAGAAGAATTCTTTTTCTTCGAACCCAAGTCCGAAGTCCTCGAAACCACCAAACAAGCTGCATGAAAACCCTCCAAGGCATCATCGATCACCACGAGGAAATGGTCAGAACTTGCAGCGAATGCCTTGGCGACGAGCCAAAGCACAATGATGGCTACAAGGTCTTTTTGCGGGAACGAAACTTCCACCGCCGCGCTATCAAATGCCTAAAGGCCTTGGAACACCCACCCAAAAAACCATGACCATGGAAAACCTAATCTGCACCGGCTCCGGCGCTCTCATCATGTGGGTAATCCTCACAGTCGCCAGCGCCATCCGCCGAGCCCTCAACCGCAGAGCCCACCGCCAAGCCACCCGCCACATCAACCACAAATGCGGCACCATCCTCCACCGAGCATGACCGCAGAAGATCTTGCCGAAATCGCGCTGGACATTGCCGATGAGTCGGAGGCCGCCGTCATTGAGGGATGCTGTCTGCGTCGAGACATCGACGGCCTCGTGTGGTGGGACACATTTCCGACAATCAACTTAGAGCGCTCCTCATTGAAAAGGGCAATCAACTGGCTCGATCAACGAGGCCTGCTCTACCGTGACCCCTTACAGCCATATTTGGTGCGCATCCACAACGTCACCACTTTTGGCGACCTTTCCCGTGCCGCCCTCAACTACTGACAGCATGAAAAAATCCTACCACCCCCTCAACTGCATGTTGCTCGTTCTTGCCCTGCGACTAAGTCAACGCCGCTTTCTCTTCCCCGTCGAAACTGTCCTAAGAAAATGAGCTTCACCGAACAACAAATCACCGGCTTCCACCGTGCCCTAAACATCGCGTGTGGTCTCATGGCCCTCCGCCCCACACAGACCGACCTCCGCGCCTGGTGGGACTTCCTGCGCGAAATGGAGCCGCTCGACGACCCCGAGGCCGGAGGCCCCTTCAATGTTGGCGACATCCAAGATGTCATCGGCGAAATGCGACGCCAAAACAAAGCCCAACAAGCCAACTGGTCACTGCGCCCGCAGAAAATCCTCCGGGATCCAGAATCCTTCCGTGACCTGATCCTGATCGCCCGATCCCGACGCCGCGCCAGCCGCCCCCGCCTCCACGATGTCAGACAAGAGCAAATCGTCGGGCTCACCACGCGCCTCATAGAAGTCCACCACGAGGAACCCGCCACCACCGCAGCCGAGGCTTCCCAGAAGCTCAAGGAATTCCTTGATAGCCGCCGCCCCCAACAAGCATGAAACGCCGCACCAGAGCCGACAAAGCCCACCTCTACCGGGTAAAATTCCAGACCGAGCTTTGGCCTGCCGTTGCCCAGGCACGCGGCTACCAGCTTCGCGATGAAGTCACCCGCCGCGATCTCCGCGCCCAATGCTGGGAACAAGTCGGAGTCCCCCACCTAGGCGAATCCATGCCCACCACCGACGCCGAGTTCACGGCCCTGGCAACCTACTGCCGTCACCTCGCCGACCCCGAAAACATCACCCTCAGCATGGCCTGGGACAACTGCCGCGCCGATTACATCGCCTTCAACAAAAGCCGCCAAGCCGACCACCATCAATCCCATTCCTCCCATTATTCCCGTCGCTCCTACCGGGACCGCCCCACCGCCGCCAGCAACCCCCTCGACAAACCCCTAACCCGAAAAGAAGCCACCCACCGCCTCATCAAAATGCGGGCCAGCGCCAAAGCCAACCACGAACCCGCCGACGACCTCTGTCCCTTCTAAGCCATGGCCAATAATTCCAATATCGTTTTTCGGGCACTCATCTGGGCCGAAGAAATCAACATCGAATTGATCGATGGCCAAGAGACGCCCGTGATCCAGCGATCCCGAGAAACGTTCCACATCGCCACTTTCGACACACAAATACTCCACCAGCGCATTGCAAAATCCGCAGCCGACCTCGTGCGAAACGACAAACTGATCTGAAATGAAATGCCTCCTCAAAGTGGGATATACCACATTTCTTCTGCCTACCGATTCGGGAATCCAAACGGCGATCAAGCTGCTCTCCCAGGCCGCTCAATGCAACGATTACACCTTCAGGTCCCGAGACCCACACATCAGCGTGGATCCTGACCCCTTGGAAGTCTCCATCAAATATCTTCCGGCAAAAACCAAGATCGTTTTCAAAACCGATCACTCGGACTTGCCGCCAGAGCCGCTCGCGCTCAATGCGCCGGGTTCGATCATTTTAACCCCGCCCACTCATTGACCGATGATCTCCCAACAAGAATCGAACGCTACCTCCTTGAGCGAGGCAAATGGGTGTCGGCAGGTGACATCGTCAAAGAATTCCAACTCCGCGATGACCGTGTCCTCCGCGCCAAAGACGGCGAGCCCGGCCCGCTCGACAACTTCGCGTTTTCTCACACATCGCGGGGAATCATTCATCATCGTTTCCTTACGACCAAGGAGTTCCTGCGCCTTGATAATTCCCTTGGCCGCCACGCGATATCGCAACTCCGCAAACGCAAACGCCGCCGCCAAGCCCGACGCAGGTGCCTTGCTGGCCAGACTGAGATGTTTAGCGGCCAAATCCTTTTCCCACTCTAAGTCATGACACTATTATCCATCAAATACACAGTCTCAAGACTGAGCGCCACCGTGATCGGCAGGCGCATCAAATTCCGCGTAGCCCGCGACTGCAAGCGTCCAACGGACGGCAGGATCTTCATCCAATGCACCTACCAGGCCAAATGCACGGTCAGCAAAAAGCCCAAAACATGGCACGGCCGCAAATGGTATCTGAGTGACCACATGATGGAGGATGAAATCGTGAAGACCGCCTATGCCGCATTCAAAGCCTGCGTCGAGCACGAAGTCATGGAGGGATTTCTCTACAACAGCGAGCGAGTCTTTAATCCCCACGTCAATTTCCGCGCCCTCTTGGAAGTGAACAAAATGGAGATCTACCGCACCGAGCCATGAACGAACTGATCGTTGATAATTTCGCAGGCGGAGGAGGAGCATCCACCGGCATTGAGATGGCCCTCGGCAGATCCCCGGACATCGCCATTAACCATGACGAGGAGGCTCTCGCCATGCACGCGGCCAATCATCCCCTCACTCACCACATCCAAGAGGATATTTTCTCAGTTGACCCCATTGCCATCACTAAGGGGCAACCCGTGGGGCTGTCGTGGTTCAGCCCGGACTGCAAACATTTCTCCAAGGCCAAAGGCGGAAAGCCCAAAAGCAAGAAAATCCGTGGCCTCGCATGGGTCGCCATCAAGTGGGCTGCCACCGTGCGGCCCCGCGTGATCATTCTTGAGAACGTGGAAGAATTCAAAACATGGGGTCCGCTCTCACCATGTGGCCACCCATGCCCTGAGCGGAAAGGGCAAACATTCCGATCCTTCCTTAATCAGCTACACAAGCTGGGTTACACCACCGACCACCGGGAGATCCGCGCCTGTGACTTTGGAGCCCCGACAATTCGCCGTAGATTCTTTCTCATTGCCCGCTGCGACGGTCGCCCCATCGTGTGGCCAGATCCAACCCACGGCAACCCGACAATCCCAGCCGTGCAGGCAGGTCAGCTGCTGCCATGGCGCACAGCCGCCGAATGCATCGACTTCTCGTTGCCATGCCCATCAATATTCGAACGAAAGCGCCCACTTGCCGAGGCCACCTTGCGACGCATCGCCAGAGGCATTCGAAAATATGTGATCGAAACAGCCAATCCGTTCATTGTTTCACTCACTCACCAAGGTGGGGATCGAGTCGAGAGCATCAATGAACCATTCCGAACGATCACCGGCGCTCAGCGTGGAGAGAAGGCTTTTGTTTCCCCCTTTCTGACCGAGCACGCAAACGGAACCAGCCAGCGAAACTTCTCGCCCCAAGAGCCTCTCCGAACCCAATGTGCTGAAGTCAAAGGCGGCCACTTCGGCCTGGTCTCAGCTTTCCTTGCCAAGCATTACACCGGCGTCACAGGATCCGGACTTGAGGAGCCTGTGCACACGGTCACATCCGTGGACCACAATGCCCTTGTGGCAGCGTCCATGATTCGCCACTTCGGAGAATCAACCGGATCCCCCGTTGACTCACCGGCCCCCACCGTCATGAGCAATGGTCAAGGAAAGACCGGCATCATCGCCTCCCACCTCACCAAGCTCTATTCCACGACGACCGGCCAAGACAACCGTGAGCCCATGGCAACCGTCACCAGTGGAGGAAACCACATCGGCGAGGTCCGAGCATTCCTCACCAAATACTATGGAGAGGGCGGACAGGATCAGGACTGCCGGGATCCAATCCACACAGTCCCAACCCGTGATCGCTTCGCCTTGGTCACCATCGCCGGCGTCGATTACGCCATATCCGACATCGGCATGCGAATGCTGAGCCCCCGCGAACTCTTCCATGCCCAAGGCTTCCCCCCCGATTACATCATAAACCCGCCAAGCCGCCCTCTTACAAAGACCGCCCAAGTCCGCATGTGCGGCAACTCCGTCTGCCCACCACTCGCCGCCGCCCTTGTCGCCGCCAACACGCCCGAACTCATCACCCTGAGAAAAGCAGCATGACAACCGGCACACTATTTTCCCTCACCGACATCAAGCGGCCGCCGCTCCGATATCACGGAGGAAAATTCCGCCTGGCCCCGTGGATCATTCCCATGTTGCCAGAGCACCGGACCTATGTGGAAATATTCGGTGGGGCCGCTGGTGTGCTCATCCGAAAGAGCCGATCCATGATCGAAGTTTACAACGATCTGGATTCTCAGGTTGTCAATTTTTTCCGCGTCCTTCGTGATGCATCGCAACTCCCAGAGCTAATTCGTCAGCTGGAACTCACCCCATTTTCGCGGGAGGAATTCCAAGGCAGCTACCTCGGGTCCTCAGATCCCGTGGAAGCCGCTCGCCAGTTCGTCACAAGGCTCTTTCTTGGCCATGGCACATCCAGCATGGACCCCACAGATTCCAACGGTTTCCGCAGCTGCGACATCCGCGCCGGTAAAAGCTACGCACGGGAATGGGCGGGAGTCCCTGCAGCAATTTCCGCAGTCGCTGAACGCTTCACCGGGGTCACCATAGAGAATCTCGATTGGAGCAGATTGATTCCAAAGTTTGACGGTCCTGACACTTGCTTCTACGTCGATCCCCCATACCTCGCGTCCACCCGCAACAACGGAGGCAAAGGCTACGTCCACGAAATGACCGACGAATGCCACCGCCAGCTCGCATGGATGCTTCACCAGGTCAAAGCCAAAGTCGCCATCAGCGGTTACCCCTCAGATCTCTACGAGTCTCTCTATGCCACATGGCGCTCAGAGAGCAAGCAAACCACCGCCAACGGCCAACGAGGAGCAGTCCCAAGGACGGAACGCCTCTGGATGAATTATTAACCGACCCCATTCAATCAATGACCTTTACTCACGTTTTTAGAAACCCGCTTCTCGCGCTTTGCTTCGGCATGCTCGATTGCTGCCATGAAGTGAGGTTTCTGCCAATCAGGAGGCCCGCTGCGTCTAATCCACGAGTGAGCGGTGGTCACCGGGCATCCGAGGATCGTGGAAAGTCGCGTGGCACCGAGTTCAAGGCATTTGTCCCATGTCATATCCAACTTCTACCATGCAAAAATAAATACGCAAAGCGTAAATTTCATACTTGCAATAAAATACGCAATGCGTATTTTGTCCACAGTATGAAAAACACAACAGCAGAAGCCGCCTACATCGAAGCCTACCGCCGCACCATGGAAGCCATGGAAGCGCTTAAAACCATGATCCACGACAACCCAGCCCCAGAGGGAGAGGTGAAAATCAATTGGGCACACGTGGGCGACATGCTCCGCATCGCCACCGCCCTGGAGGAAATCCTCCCGGAGAAATAAGCCCATGAAGCAGTCACCAGAACCTCTCTACGTGATGAAATCGCCATGGCGACGTGGCCAGTTCGGAGGATCGTCCACGTCCCTGGCAAAACAAAAAGCCGCCCGCATCAATGGCCGCAAGGGCGGTCGCCCCAGCAAAACCCAAGCTGTCACTGGTACCACGATCGCTCTCACCCAAAAACCCAAGCACGCCTCGACGATCGCTCTGACCGAGAAACCCAAGCACATCGTAAAATGCGGGCCCGCCTGAAAATTATGGAAAAATCATTAGCAATACTTTCAAACCACAATCAAGAGGCATCGCCTCCACAACCTCTTGTCGAACTCATGCAATGCGGGAAAACGAGCTGCGGTCACGTGCTCATAGAAAGCGAGCAAGTGTGGGTTCCTAACCCTGAATGGAAGCACTCTAAAACCGCGACTTGTCCAAAATGCGGAAACGATTGCTTCTTTTCTCTCAATGCTCAGGGCCAAAAACGAAAAATGTCAGACACCTGCCCAAGGAAAATACCCCCCTCTGACATACAACCTTCGCCTCGAATGGGCCTCAAAATGAGACGTCGCATCCTCGCCGCAAAAAGTAGGGCAATTGCACTGTTAAATTTTCAACGCGTCTCCCCAGGACAAAACCAACCTCAACAGCGCTAAAAGGGCGCAATAAAATCCAACACCCATAAAAACCGAAACCTACAGAATAAAACCCGCAGTCTCATGGCCCGGAGGCAAATCAAGAATGCTCCAGCACATCCTGCCGCTGATCCCAAAGCATGCCTGCTACGTGGAACCATTCGCTGGAGGCATCGCCGTGCTCTTGGCTAAAGAGCGTTCAAAAATTGAAGTTTTGAACGACTTGAATGGCGATCTCGTGACCTTCTACCGTTGCGTCCGTTTCCATCAGGACCCACTGCTTACCGAGCTGGAGTTTGTACTCAATTCGAGGAAGGAATTCTTCGATTTCGCGGATCAGCCTGGACTGACAGATATTCAAAGGGCCGCACGTTGGTGGTTTCGCAACCGGAACTGTTTCCGAGGTGCCGAACTCGGCACATTCGGGGTTTCCCCAACATCAACCGGGGGAGGGGCCATGGGATCCAGAGCAGCCCGCATGGATTCAATCCGGCAACTCAACGTCCGGCTCGACCGCGTGACAATCGAGAACCTCGATTGGGAAAAATGCGTCAATGTTTACGACCGGCCAGAGACCTTCTTTTTTATCGATCCGCCATATACCCATTGTTCCGCCACCCTCTATGATGGCTGGCGCATTGCGGACGTTCAGCGCCTCGCTGAGAGGGTTTCCGCCCTCAAAGGCAAGTGGGTCATCACCCTCAACGACCACCCCGAAATTCGGAAAATCTTCGCCGGACGGAAAATCAAACCCATCACCCGTCCCAATGGGATCGGTGGCAAAGGCAAGCCGTATGGCGAGCTAGTCATTCACCCGTGATGAAATCCGCGATATTCGTATTGGCACCCCGCTTTTTGAGGATCCTGGCACCCGCTTGGAAAACCATCACCCGGAAGCGCCCCTCCCAGGGCGCTCCGGCAAAAAGCTCGTTCAAATCAATCAGGTGTCCCTTGAGGTCCGAGTTCTTCAACTGCTTGCGATCAATCCACAGCTGTGCCGCGCTCTGCGCGTCAGCCCAACTCAACTATCAGTGGATGGCGTCCCCTTCATCGCATTTGAATTTTCCGGGATCATGGAGCCTTTCGACTCAACTGTCGAAATTTTTCCACATGACCAGGTTCCCCGGTTCCCTGCTAATGGCGGGGAACCACCAGTTTCAACCCGGCGCTTTTGGACATCCGTTTCTGACATCCGTTTTATTCGCTCGTTTTGGACATCCGTCCCCGACAACGTCATTCAGACCAAAGTTGTCGTTTTTTAATAGCGTAACCCTTTCTAAATAAAAAGGTTCCGTCTAATTCCAGCTATTTCTGCTGTTTAGGACATCTGTCTTAGAGAGAGCTCCCGCCGGCGGAAATTGGTCGGGCCGGCGGGATTCGAACCCGCGGCCTCCTCGTCCCGAACGAGGAGGAATATCCTTGCCAAGGCCCATAAATACTGATTATTTTAGATTTATGAATTTTTTAATTCCCAATATTTACCTAAGGCGATAGATTAATTGTTAGCACACTTTTTTAGCACACCCCCCAAAAGTAACCCCATCAATATGCCCAGAATAGCCAAAGCCGATCCCGCCTCCAAAGGCATCTATCTCCGGAAAAAGTCTTACTGGCTCCGTTACTCCCACAACAGAAAGCAGCTTCGAGTTCCTCTGCACACCCAAGATTTTGCTGACGCTGTTGAAGCTGCAAAAATGATTCGAGGGAGACCCCTTGAAGTGAAAGTTGAAAAGGCAGATCCCGGCAAGACGCCCACATGGAAGCAGGCCATTGAGGAGTATATCGAGGACAAACTTGCAGGTAAAAAACCGGCGCATTTAAAAAACTCCAGACATCGGGCATTTCGCCTTACAACGGCCAGCAGAACAAAAGATATCTTGGACTTTTTTGGGCGATGGACTGGTCTAAGGAGTCCTTTCGATGTTCCAAAAAGCAAACTTCAAGATTACTACGACTTCCGAAAAACACGGAGCGTGGCTTCCGCAAAAACAATTGTGGACCGTATCTGTTGCTTCTTCGAGCACATTGGCCATTTTGTGCAAAAGCCAGAGTATCCAGAGGAGGACGCCAAGGAGATTCGCGAGGTGACAGTCTCTCCAGAGGAATATTCCAAAATGATTGAAGAATGCAGCGACCCCATGCTGAAGTTTGTTCTTTACTGCGGATTCCACTGCGGGATGAGGAGGGCGGAAATCGTTCATGCCCGGCCCACGTGGATCAACCTCCAAGGTAAAGATCCAACCATCACCATCCCTTTCAAAGAATCCCAACGTCTTGCGAATGGAAAAATTCACAAATGGCGAAGCAAGAATGGCAAAAAATCCCGAATCATCCCCCTGGGCACCGAATTCTCCGAATGGCTGAAACTGAACCTCGACCGCGATGCCCTCTTTTGTATCCGCCCACAATCGTTTTCGAAGCGTTACAGGTTTGACCCCAGAAAGGCATTTGAGGCATGCATGAAGAAATATGGACGAGAAGACGCCTCCATGCATGCAATGCGCCACTCCTACATTACCAATCTTTGCAACAGCGACAACGCTTCCATCACGATCATGAAGGTGTCTTCATGGTCAGGGGATACCATTGAGACAATCCAACGGCATTACTGGCACAAACAAGTTTCATCTGAAGGTCTGGATGAAACGCTGAAAGGCCAACGCTCCGGCGACACACTCAAAGAAATTGCGGCCTCTCTAAAAACGATTAGCACAACCGGACTTGATCAAGAGACCGCTGCCGCCATTAAGAAGCTTCTCGAAGCTGCAGAAGAACCTAACATTCCAAAGCGGGACTGGACAAACGAGGCCCCACTCGGCCACAAAAACCTCTATTCCGTCGAAGAGACAATTTCTAAAATTGGTATTTTCCAGATTTTGCTTGATCCCGGTGACAACGACCAGCAGGAAGCCATTTCCGATGAAGACTGGGAGGAAGGTGCCTTCTCCACAGAGCGGGCACGGCTAGGAATTTTAGAGAGGAGAGGATGGATAAAGCCAATATGACCACCTCTATAAGTTCCCATTGTGGGAACTTTTTCCTTGCTTTTTTTAGACCTCCTCCGATCATCAGTATGAGAATCATATCCCGAAGAATCCTCCGTGATTTCTATGAAAAACACACTGACGCCAAAACCCCGCTCGAATCCTGGTTCCAAGAAGCAGTGGCTGCCCGGTGGAATGGTCCACAGGACATTAAGCCCCGCTACCCATCCGCAGACATCCTCCCTGGTAACCGGATTGTCTTCAACATTAAGGGCAATACCTACCGCCTTATCGTGAAAATACACTACAACACCGCCATCGTTTTTATCCGCTTCATTGGCACCCACTCTCAATATGACAATGTGGACGCAGAAACCATCTGAAACCCTCGATGAAACCGAAGATCATCAAAACAGAAGCAGAATACACAGCCGCCTTGAACCTTGTTGAATCCCTCATGGATGCCAAGCCGGGGACAGCAAAAGAGGAGGAACTGGAACTCTGGTCTCTCCTCGTGGATCGCTATGAGGAGGCAATTTTCCCTATCGACATCCCTGACCCTGTGGAGGCCATCAAATTCCGTATGGACCAAGAGGGCCTCCGCCAAAAGGACTTGGAAAAATTTTTCCACGGCAAGAACCGAGTCTCAGAAATATTGAACCGTAAGCGCCCCCTCAGCATCGGCATGATCCGCTCCCTCCATCGCGGCCTCGGCATCCCGGCTGAGGTTCTGCTACGAGAAGTTCCTGTTTAAACATGAATTATCCAGCCCCCACTGGTTGGGGAAAACACTCCCGCTGATCAGACGTTTCTACTTTAACACCCATGCTGTGGTGCAATTCAACCAACGCCCAATCTCCTGAAATCCTCACTTTTCACCTGCCGCATTCGGGACAAGGAAACTCTCAATCTTCTATCTACAGCAAAAGGAACAAGTCTTTGGACCCGGTTAAATACATAACGCGCCCTATGGCACGTATGGTCTATCAGATGACCTATGTGGCCGCTCTCGCCCTCCCGGGCACCAAGCGCCAAAAGGCTGCCCGTGCTCGCCTCCTCGCCGCCAAGGCCGAGGCTAACGCCCAGAAAAACACGCCGGCCGCAATCGCCGTAGGCCTCAACATCTTTGTTTTGGGTCTCCTCGGCACTTCGCGCCTTCGGGACGAAAATGAAAAGGACGGCGACACAATTGAAGCCGTCATGGACAACGAAGGCTTCTTTGTTCGCACAATGCCAACCGAATTGCCAGCAAGTGGCAACGGTGGAAGCATCCCTACTGATGCCGCAAAATTGGGCCAGAACCTCACGGTGTTGGCTCCCTCGGTGTCAACGACAATGGACGTCTCTGCGATCACAACGCAGGCCCCCTCAGCCTTCAGCATGGCCGTTGCCACCCCAGGGTTGCAACGCACAAACAAAGCAGAAACCTCTGGCTCTGAGGCTGGATCTGAAACAGGATCAGCCACAGGAAGCGTTGCTGGAACCGGTCAAGATATCGGATACAACAAGGGGGATGGAAAATTCCCTACTTTGCAGGAGCTACGTGGCAATGGCTACGGTAGTGGAACAGGCAAGAAATATGGCCCACAAAGAGATAAGTTCAAGGATCAGAAAATTCTGTTCCTTTATCCAAAGCCTAACTTAGATGCTTATAAATCTATACAAGCTGGAAGTAACCAAAAAAAGGCAAAGCTCTCAGACGATATTATTAATTTAATAAAGAGCCAAAATAATGTAACAATTCATGATTCCAACGTTTCACTTGCGACCTTTGCCCTGCCAGGCGACAGAGATTATACGGTCAGCGGCGTATTTACAAGTGACCAAGGAATAAGAATTGGTAAACAAGTCTGCGCTGAAGTTGCATCCATTGCAATTACGCTCAAAGAAGAACTAGAGAATCCTACCCACGATGTAATAATTGTCATGAATTATACAAGATGGCAAGGAAATAGGTACTCTGACAACGCCATTGAAGAAACAGAAATGTTCGCAAAATACCTTAGAAAAAGTGGTATTCGCCTCTACTTCGTAAAAGTAGATGACATGCCTTATTCTGCAGAGCCAGAGGCTACACAAAAGGCAATCTTTGAAACAGGAGGCGGTTACTATTCTGCCGAAGCATTTCTCAAATTGATCAAAGCCAATCAGAACTCACGGCTCTAAACTGCATCCTCTTGGGGATTACCCCCCAGGAGGAGAGGTTGCAGCAGCAATCTCTGCAGCTGCCCGCGTGTCATAAAGCTGGCCTCTTACCAAAAACTTGAGGTCATAACTGAATTCCCCTTGCTCACGAAAAGTAACAGTCCTTCTCCCAGGGGTATGTGTGGCTCCAATCCCACCTAAAGGAGTAAGAACATTCCAATTATAAGTTTGACTATTACTATACGTCCATTTCTTTGGAGGAATATGATTGATAGCTGTATCAATAGTCGGCAACATAGTCACATTCAAAGGACGCCCAGCAGAGGCACTACCCACAGCAGGAACACCCGAGGTCCAACTGGAAGCAGTGTCTGTATAATCAAAATCAGAATAACTTTCCTGCGCTGCAGATCCAGAAAGATTTGTCGAATAATTATAAGAATAAATAACATTCTGAGTCCACTGCACAACATTATTACCCGTTTGAACTCCTTTCCTTTTGGTTCTATAGATTTGTTCAGAACTAGTAGAACCACTGGAAGTTGCACTAGGTTCTTCATAACCCTGATGGATATTGTAATATCTAGAACCACTAGAAGCATGCGTATCTGAGCCATCAAGCTCAAAAGAATAAGTCAATGTGGGAAGACGAGAAGCCCCAGGAACAGCAGCCGCATAAGCATCCCAATTTGTCGATTCTACCCATTCCTGCTTAAAGCTAACTGTCTGATTAGAAGTCCGATTAACCGAAGCATCTAAAGGCTTATGCCCCCACCGACTAAACCACCAGAGAAACGCACCAGCCTCACTATAACTATCAGGAGAATGAGATGCTGCATAACCCCTTTCTGATGACTGCTGCTCCAATGTGAATGTTCCATAAAGAACCTCATAAATCGGAGCATTCCCAGGTGCCCCTGGATCACCAGGGCCTGAAGGTCCAGAGCCTCCCGCATTAGAAGGAACAGTATTCACAATCGTTGCCGTTGTCGTAGCCCCTGCCGTGACAGTATAATTTCCCTCACCCGTCACCACATAGCCATAAGGCCTATTGGGCTCAGTAACCGAATAAACCCCAGGAGGAACAAGCATTGTTTGTGTACCTGTAGGGTGATAATAGAGGGTTCGATTGAACCCTGCGCCTGTCACAAGAATCTCATGAACAGGAGAAATCGCAGGCCCATTCAATTGCTTAATAACCCGCAAAGTTCCAAACTGCGTACCCACAAAAACACTGGCTGACGCTGTGTCATTTCCCGTAGGTTGAGTGGTGGGTGTTGACCCCACCACCACATTTGTGAACGTTCCAACACTCAATCCGCGCATCACAATCGTTAATATTCTCATCTCCCCAGGAGCCAAATCCCCAAAATCACAGGTCACTGTAGTTCCAGAAATACTAACTTGCCCAGCATTGGCCACTGCAGATATAAACTGCATACCAGCAGGCAACTCATCGACAACAATCACATCTTCCAAAGGGATAATCCCATCATTTGTGACCACAACTGTAAAGGTTGCGTCCTGCCCAACCAAAATCTGTTCTGGTGTCACAAACTTTTCAACGAAAAGATCACCCTCGGGTTCAACTATGGTATAGATGGCAGTGGCATTATTGTTCAAAGGATTTGAATCATTTGGACTGGAAACCTCCACAACGTTTGTATAGTCCCCTGCAGGAAGTCCCGCAGAAGGAATAGACCGAATCGCAAAACTTGTTGGGAAAGAAGAAACCGAAGGATAATTCACAACAACAGTTTGACCAGTAACTGTAACAGAACCTCCTGTAACACCTACAACTTCCTCAACAGAAAATCCAGCAGGCAATACATCCGTCACAGTAATATCCCCCATTGGCCCGCCACCGGACCAATTACTGGTCCAAAGCCCATCAGAGGAAGTTAACACAACATTAGGCATAGGAACCATATTCACAGAAACACCCCAAGTCATTAAGACCCCAGCAACACCTGAGCCAGGAGAAGCACCCTTCACAATGGCAACATCCTTCATAGGTGAAACCACCCCAATATAGGCAGTCGCCGTATTGTCCGTATAATTTGACTCTGGAGTCGTTGTTGTTGCCGTCACCGTATTAGAATAAACAACCCAAGGATCAGACCCAAGCGAAGCCTGCGCTCGGCCATTCACCGTCACAGTCGCCATATCATATGGACTCAAGGTACCCAAAGATGCTGTGTAAGCGTCACTTAAAGCACAGGTCGATAAAATCGATCTGGATTCTGCATAACAGTCAGATCGTATCGATCTGACACTTCTACTCTTTACGCCGCTGCGGCTTGGTGGAACTTGGTAGCGGAGCGGGCCTTGGCCCAGTT
>JBGTAR010000372.1:0-1800 GCA_041749815.1 Terrimicrobiaceae bacterium | reverse complement strand
GCCCCACCCGTTCCCATTCCGAACACGGAAGTGAAACGCCACAGCTCCGATGATAGTGCTTGTATAGCTTGTGCGAAAGTAGGTCGTTGCCAGAGTTAACCCCGGGTTCTGCGAAAGCAGGACCCGGGGTCCTTTTTTTGTGCGGCAATGGCAGGGATTGGCGCTCATCCGCCCTCCGAAACTAATAACCAGAACGGATATCCCGCAGGCGCAATGACGCAGAGAAGAGGATATAGCAAAAAATGGGCATTCGCTCAAACCCGCAAACCATTTCACGTAAACCAGATCCGGTTGACGCCCTCAGACCTTGTTGATTGGGTATCGAAAGTGAGAGACATTCCCCTGATGACTGTTTTTCGTTCGATCTTCACGGTTGCCTCTTCTTTATTCCGGGATCCGTCCACGCAGATCCGCACGCGGATTTGATATCAAGGGTCCCCAAAATGTGGGAAGCGGAAGATTTCGAAGGCTTGGAGGCCATGGTCAAAGCCGACCCCACCGTAGCCGGGTTGCGCATCATCCTCTGTATGGTGGCTTAGGATACCGGGATGATGAAACATTTCAATGAAGCCACAAAGTGGTGGCCGGAGTATTTTCCTGTTTACGACAATGTTGCGCGAGCGCTCTTGCCGCGCTGGGGGGAAGGCCAGGGCAAGGGGCGCGGTTTGCAAAGGTAATCTACAGTTCCCAATGCGGAAAACTTCTCCGCCGCCGCTCTAAGCAGGAACCGGTTCATGGAGCAGCCATCACTCGCCGCAAGTTCTTTGACTGCGCGATGTAGGGAATCGGGGACACGGATGGATAGAGTCGTTATAATCTGATCAAATTGAGGGCTGTCGCTCAAGTCGCTTTGCTCCCCCTGTTTGTCTCTGGTTCTGGAGGTCGGAGTGCTTTGTTATAGAAACCAGAAGGGTCGAAACAGCAAACTCGTTTCTTCCCTTTGGCGAGCATATCGCATGCGTCATGGATGCGTTTCTTGCGGGTTTCCAATTGTTTGGCTGAAACGATCCAGTGGATCCAATCCACGCGGGCAATTGTTGTGGTGTCATGCCAAACTCTCAGGGAATCCGGGTTGTCCTCGAGAGCCTTTGCAAGGTCAGTTGGCATATCAGGTTCAGGCTCTTCATCGATTGGAGAAAGTTCCACGGTGACGTTATCGCCCACGTTCGCGCCGGCGAGATCTTGCAACTCCTGTCCTACCTTCAGCCAATGACTCAGCAGACCATCGGGCTCCAGTGTGGCCTGAAACACATGGCCATTGAGCGTGCCTTCCACCGTGGTTCGTCCTCGCCTGGGGAGCGTGTCACTCACGTCTTTGGGAAAACGCAAGAACGTCCACGAACGATCCCCGTCAGGGTTGGCCGGTCGATAGAGAATCGTCTCGAAGCGCGAAATTATGTGTTGTTTTGGCATACGATGATCCTTGGCTGACGACTGTCGAAAACCCCCAGCAGAGCGACAAGACGAAAAACATCTCCCATCTACGAATAAATTTCCCTTTCATTTGATCCTCTGGCTGCTGATGCGCAGCCTCTCGGCTCGTTAGAGGTAGTAGGCCGAGCATTTGATCATATATGCGGGAGCTGTGGGCACCAAAAATTTTTTCCTGTTAATCCTGAAAATCCTGCAATCTTGTCAAAAAACTCTTCATCCGGATTTATTTTGTTTTCGTGAGGTTTCTGTGCTTTCAAACTGAAGCCATTGTATGCCATTGCTTTGGGGGATGCAGCCGATACATATAGCACGGGAGGGCACGGCCCTTGGCCGATTCACCGCCGAAGACGTGGCCGAGGGTCTGAG
>JBGTAR010000371.1:0-6816 GCA_041749815.1 Terrimicrobiaceae bacterium | reverse complement strand
GAGGTCTTCGAAAGCCGTGAGGGAATCCTCACAGCCGTGGGAAGCCTCAGGTAAGCTCCCGATTGCGGCGCTCCGCATTCAGGATGCGACAATATTGATATCTTCGGGTTGGATTCGACAATGGACGCTTTCGCCTTCATGTGGATCGAAGTCCCGCCCGCCATCATTCGTAAGCAACACTCCCAATTCCAGTCCGCCCTGGACAATCACCGTCAGTTCATCAACCGCCCCCTTGAAAGTCTCCACGGCGACACGTCCCGGGAAGGCGTTTGAACCTTCAAAGGGCTTGTTGCTCAAGCGGATTTTTTCGGGACGAAGAGATAACAGGATTTTGTTCTCGGTGGCATTCGGTCCATCTTTCACGTCCAGAACAAGCCCTCCCTCCAACCGACAATTGAGAAGGCCGCGGGACCGCGAGAGCACATCGGCCTCAACAATATTGGTTTCCCCGATGAATGTGGCCACAAAGCGGGTCGCGGGTTCATAATAAATTTCGTTGACCGTGCCAATCTGCTCCAACCGGCCGGCACTCAGAACCGCGATCCGGTCGCTCATCGTCAGAGCCTCCTCCTGATCATGGGTCACAAAAATAAAGGTGATCCCAAGTCGCTTCTGAAGTTGCTTCAGCTCTGAACGCATCTGTCCGCGAAGCTTTGCATCCAGCGCACTCAGTGGCTCGTCCAGAAGCAGGACCTTGGGTTCACAAACAATGGCCCGGGCGAGGGCCACACGCTGACGCTGCCCGCCAGAGAGTTGAGCTGGCTTGCGATCCACAAAATCTCCGAGCGACGTCATTTCTACGACTCGGTCCACACGCTTCTTGATGTCCTGGGATTGCACTTTCTTCATCTTCAATCCGAACGCAATATTTTCGTAAATGCTCAGATGGGGGAACAGTGCATAACTCTGAAAGACCTGGTTCACATCGCGACGGTAGGGGGGATCCATGGTGACATCCTTGCCATCAATCCAGATCTCGCCCTTGGTGGGCTGCTCAAACCCGCTGATCATTCGCAAGCACGTCGTCTTTCCACAACCCGATGGTCCAAGAAATGTCATAAATTCACCCTCCCTGATCGAGAAGGTTGTTTCCTGAAGGGCCGTAAACGTCCCAAACATCTTGCTGACACCCCGGAGTTCAACCATTGCTGACATCAGAACTTTCTACTCCTCCAAAGGAAGACGGTCCAGATTGGATTTTGGGAAAACATTTTTCAGATTTCAGTTTCCGCTCCTCCTACAGCAGCACTGGGCTGAGTTCCTGCTGGAGGTGGCATCGGATTGTGATGTAAGCAATAAAAAGGACCCACCAAAATGAAAACCATCCAGACAATGACTGGTCACCCTGATGACGTAAAACCCGGCAAGCGCTTGCCGGTGAATACGGTGCAGTTCACATGGAAAAACAACACTCCGCCAGAAGACCATTTTCCCAAGTGGTGGAGACAGACATGGATGCAGATCGGATGGACGGTGCGGCTTTGGACGGATGAGGACATTCTTGATTTTTCAGATGCGCAGGGCCCCCGAATCCGCGATCTGATGAAAGGTTACCGCTTTGGAGTGAACCGCTCCGATGCCTTCCGCTACCTTCTCCTCAAGGAGAACGGTGGCCTGTACGTGGATCTTGATTTTGTGTGTCTTCGGCCTATGGACTGGCTTTTGGGACTCGATGCCTTTTCATGCGCCGACCAAGGCGATGGTTGCCTGTGTAATGCATTTCTTTGGGCTCCCCGGGCCCACGATCCGTTTTGGGATGGCATTGAAGAGGCCCTTCTCGCAAGCGCCGGGCAGGAGAATCCCGTGAGCGCCACCGGTCCCCGATTTTTGACCTCTTATTCCGCAGGGAGGAAGTATCACCGAATCCCAACCCCGTGGCTCTATCCGGTGTCATGGGATGATGAACAGGGAATCGCCTCCGCGCGGGCGATGGATCATGGCAGCTTGCGGGAGAATTTTCCCGGGTCTCGGGCCGTTCACATTTGGACAAAGTCATGGTTTGAGGAATGCACAAAAAATCCCGGCGATGGCTCAACCCGTGCAGCCGATGGGATCGGGCCTTGTAATTAAGGTTGCACTAAAAACACCATCATTTTGAATGCCAAGCCCAGCCAACACCGATTGCTTTTCCTTGCGATGAGCGGAGTGCGGGTGCACGACAGGGAATTGCCTGAGATGGGGCTGACCTTGCCGGGGTTTGTCGAACGGAGTCGGGTGATTGCCTCGCTGCCGAGTCTTGGGCATATGGAGTGATTGAATGTTTCCTGTTACCACTCGGGGAATAAGAGCGATGGCAGGAGGACCCCATGCCCAGATCACAGCAAGAACGCTCTGGATCGCAGAGTGTTTGCCCGGGCAACCAAGCAGGGACAGGGTGTTGATCAATGGGAATCTGTGGAATTTGAGACCATCGCATAGGCTCTCAAATGCTCCTCAGAACGACGGTTTCAATGCGGGCATCCTGAAATCGTTGTGAAGGACTTCAGAGAACATCGCTTTCACTGAATCAGGCGTGGGTGTGAATTGGCAATCACGGGCAAACAATGCGTTCGTTTCGTTAACCGGTCCGATTTCTGTTGGGAATGAAGCGATTATTACAGCTCACGAAATAGGACATATTCTCACCAATGGAGGTCACTATACTGGTGAAAATCAACTTTTGAATATTATGTTGGATGGAGCGAGTGTAAAGGATGAAGACAACGAGGGAGTTGAAACGGCCGCCCGTCCAAAGCGATTTTTTGACGAACAAGAAACATTAATCCGAGGCCATCATCTTGCAAACTAAATATTTAAGCCAAATGAACCATGTCGCTACGATGACAATGTCTATTGCGATATTGATTTTATCCCTCTCAAAACTATCTGCCAATGACGACGCATTGGCGGCTACCAGTGCTGCGCCTTCAACATATTCTTTGCAATGGCTTGATAGAGTAGAAAAGCTTAATAAGGCCGATGTGGAACAACTGTTGAATTCCGAAAGTGGATCCAATGACCTGTCTAAAATAAAGATAGATAAAACCTTTTCAACTTTTAATAGGCTTAATTTTTGCGCAGAGGACAGCAATGGCGCTACAAAACAAGAGATGCTTAAGTTGGCCCTAACGGCTCTGCCGTCCCCTGATGTTGATCAAGAGGAGTGGAAGAGGCGAATGAGCTCTCTTGGCGACTCGTGGTTGCCTTATATCAATGAAATGCAAGAGAAGGACAGCCAAGGCTTTCAGATGGGTATCGCTCGAATGCTTTGCAATGGGCTTGCAAGCAAGCAGTGGAGCGAAAAATCCAAGAATGATGCCATTTTGAAATTGAAAGAATTTCTGCATTCTGGGAAGGAGTATGTCGTCTTGGGAGTTTTAATTGGCATGGAAGATTCAAATGCAACCCAATTGAATGATGAGGTGTTATTTCTTTTGAAAGGAGAAAATGATCAACTGCGCCAAAAGGCAGCCCACGTCTTGCAGAAGACTGGAAATAGGGAAACTGCAGACAAGATGAAGACGAAATTGGATGAGTTTTTGCAGGGTCATGAAACTCGCCCTACCGCGGACCCATCGGTCCTGGCAATCGAAAATTCAATTGATTCACTTCAGTCGGAAGACCAACCGTAGCGAAAGTTTGCCAAATGCAGGATGAAGGTAATGGCAAGTCTTGCTTCAACTTCTACGTGTTCTGCGATTGAGGCTGCGCTGTATTGGTTGGAATACGGCTGACTCGGGCGCTTGCATGCTGCCTGCCACTTTTCATTCTCGTGCGGGACCTTCAGCGCTCCATTTGTGGCGAAACTCAGATAATCAAAACAGTTTCTGGCAGGAACTTCGTGGACTTGATGCAGAACGTCAACATGTCTCGTCATCTCCATCCTCTCCGCTTCCGCCAAGTCCATCTCGATTTTCATACCTCGCCCCACATTCCTGGGATCGGCAAAAAATTCGATAAAGTGGCATGGCAGGAAACCCTGCAAGAGGCAGCGGTTGATTCCATCACACTTTTTTCGAAGTGCCATCATGGCTGGAGTTATCACCCGACCACGGTGGGCAAGGTTCACCCGCATTTGGATTTTGACCTCCTGCGGGCTCAATATGAGGCCACCAAGGAGGTTGGGATCAATGCCCCGGTTTACCTCTCCGCCGGGGTGGACAATGTGGCGTCTGATGACCATCCCGAGTGGCGGGAGATCAACAAGGATGGTCAATACACGGGCTGGGCACAACGTATCCTTCAGCCCGGGTTTCACATGATGGATTTTCATAGTCCGTATCTCGATTATCTCTGCGAACAGATTCGTGAAGCCGTGCGGCTTTTTCCTGATTGTGACGGGATTTTTCTGGATATTGTCGCCCAAAACCAAAGCTGCGGACGTTGGAGTCTGGAGTTTATGAAGGCTCACGGCCTTGACCCTGAGAAGGAGGAAGACCGCAAGGAGTCCTCGCGGCTGGCGTTGGAGAAATATTATCAGCGCACCACCGAGGCGGCGAAATCCAGGCGTTCGGACATGCCGATCTTCCATAATTCCGGTCATATCCCGCGCGGGCGTCATGATATCCTTGCCTACTTCAGTCATAACGAATTGGAGTCTCTGCCAACGGGAGGGTGGGGATATGACCACTTTCCGATGTCTGCCAAGTATGCGTGCAACCTCGACCTGGATTTTTTGGGAATGACGGGAAAATTCCATACGACATGGGGAGAATTTGGCGGGTTCAAGCACCCGAATGCCCTGCGTTACGAGTGTGCGGCGATGCTGGCTTTTGGCTCCAAATGCAGCGTGGGGGACCAACTGCCGCCTTCGGGCGAACTTGATCGCTCCACCTATGGAATCATTGGGGAGGCCTATCGCGAGGTCAGGGACAAGGAACCGTGGTGTGTGGGGTCAAAACAGGTGTTCGATCTGGGAGTTCTCTCTAGTGAGGCCGAAAACCACACGCATCGCGACTCTTTGAGCGATGAGGGGGCCACACGCATCCTCTTGGAAAGCCACTTCCTTTTTGGGCTGATTGACCGGACCATGGATTTTTCCGACTACAAAGCCTTGGTTTTGCCGGATGACATTCGAATCGACGCTGCTCTCAAAGAAAAACTCGATGCCTATGTGGTGGCTGGCGGAAAGCTGATCCTGTCCGGCGAAAGCGGGCTCTGGCGGGATCGTGAGGAATTTGCCTTCGATGTGGGGGCGGATTACGAAGGCTTGAGTCCGTTTTTTCCTCCTACGGACGAAGGCAACCGGGGCCATGACTATGCGCTTCCTATTCCCGAACTCCGCCCGGGCTTTGTGAACAGCCCACAGGTCATGTACGATCGATCCCACCGCATCCGCGTCACGACAGGTTCCTCACTTGGCCAAATCTATGACCCGTATTTTAACCGGACGTGGGAGCACTTTTGCAGTCATCAACACACGCCCAACCAAGATGAGCCCTCCGGGTTTGATGCCGGCACGAGGAAGGGTGCCGTGCTCTACTTTGCCCACCCGGTTTTTCGTCATTACCGCACGTATGGGGCCGTGGCCTACCGTGAGTTTGTTGCCAAAGCCATTCGGCTTCATCTCGACCAACCCACAACGGTCACCACAAATCTGCCCTCAACCGCCCGTATCTCACTCACCCATCAAGCGTCTGAGAATCGGCATGTTCTCCACCTGCTCTATGCACCGACCATCAGCCGGGGAGGGGTGATCCAGCTTTCAGGAGGGAACGCATCGGCAGGACGCTCGGTGGAGGTTATCGAGGACCTGCCGCCACTTCATGACATTGAAGTCACTTTGAACTGGCAAGCCAACTCGGCCCGTACTGTGCCGGAAGGAACGGAGCTGCCACTAACACGGAACAACGGGAAAACCACATTGCAAATTAAAGAGTTTTCTTGTCATCGAATGATTGAAATCAAATAACTACCATCAGAGGGGGCGATGACAAAGAGCCAACCCGTTTTGATAAATTAACCACTGATGGACACCGATGAACACTGATGGGGAAGAGCTAATTTACAAGGCAGAGTCGCAGCAGATTGTCGGTGCGGCGATGGAAGTGATAAACGAGATCGGCCATGGGTTTTATGAGAAGCCATACGAAAATGCTTTGGTTGTTGAGTTCCGCTTGAGAGGGATTCCAAGCTGGCAACAAAAGCAATTTGATATCCTCTACAAAACCGAAAAAGTTGGCGAATATGTTCCAGATTTGATCGTATTCGAGAAGATCGTCATCGACACAAAAGTCATTGAAAGGATCACAGACCGTGAGATCGGTCAAATGATGAATTACCTCAAAATCACAAACTTGAGATTAGGCTACATCTTGAATTTCAAAAACCCGAAATTGGAATGGAAGAGGGTTGTGAGGTGAAAATATCGGTGATAATCAGAGGTTTAGAAACGGTTGCCGGACAGGATGAATGTACCACTGATGGACACTGATTTGCACTGATAGGAGGTGGATCGAATCGGCGTTGAAACCACGAGAGATTAGGCGGGTTTCATGTAAAGTACAGATCAGCTTTGCTTATAGGTTTCAGTCTAAGGGAAATCAGAACATCAGTGTCCATCGGTGTCTATCAGTGGTAAGAATTCTTCCGACTCCGTTTGGCCTGCCCTAATCGCCCAGCTTATCAGAGAAATGCTCATCCGACATATCAAACCGAGGGACTGTGATCACGGCCAGGCGGTTCTTTGGGGAGGCGGAGGTGACTTGGTGGTGGATACCCTTGGTGATCACACAGAGTTCATTGGCTTCCAGTCGGTGATTGGTGGTGGCCTCCGACTCCGGGTCGTGGAGGCGAAGATCAATCGCTCCCTCGATCACAAAATAAATTTCGTCAAAG
>JBGTAR010000370.1:0-5753 GCA_041749815.1 Terrimicrobiaceae bacterium | reverse complement strand
TTCGTGGTCGCGTTGATGAGGTTGCTCATGTCATTTTTCCCAATAAACTGCTGGCGCAATTTATTGAGATCAACCCTGGCTCGTGAGCAAAGGAGCCTTTGCATGAGCTGCTGGGTGCTCATTTCCAAGCTGTAAACAATCACCGACTTGCCGGCATCCATGGCGGCATGCTCGGCAATGTTCATCGCCAGCGCCGTTTTTCCCATGGAGGGGCGGGCCGCAATAACAATCATTTCGCCGGCATGAAGCCCATTGGTGAGCGAGTCGATTCCAGCAAATCCCGAAGGAAGACCGGTGATTCCCCCACGATTATTGACCAGGTGTTCGATTTCCTCCAACGCCTGCATGGCCAATTGACGCATGTCAGGGATTTTGGAACCAAAACGATCGTCCCCAATCTCAAGAACCTTCTCTTCCACTTCGTCGAGAAGGATTTGGATATCTCCCTGTTCTTCGTAAGCGCGGGACGTGTATTCGCTGCAAATGACAATAATTTTTCGCAGGAGGAACTTTTCCCGCAGCAGGGTCATGTAATAGGCTGCATTTGCGGGGGTTGGAACAAATGTGAACAAGTCGGCAATGGCCCCGGCTCCTCCGGCCTCTTCGAGCTGCTTCCTGTCCTCGAGGTATTGGGTGACGGAAATGAAATCAATGGGCTTCGAAGTGTCGCGCATGGTGAGCGCGGTACTGAAGATCAGAGCATGCGACGGGAGGTGAAAATACTCCGGAGTGATCTTTTGCTGGATGCACTCGTCGACAACACGGTCAGGGGCCAGCAGGATGGATCCGAGGAGGCCCTTCTCGGCATCGATGCTGCTTGGAAGCGACCTGTGAATATCCGGTAAATAACTCCCGGGTTTTTGTGAAGAAGGCCGACGTTTTGACGTGCCTTTGGACTTGGAAGCCCCGTTTCCAATGACGGGATTCTCGTCGGCAGGAGCCGGAGAATCAGGAGGCATGATCGGTCAGAGGTTCGTTCGTTGGTTGGTTTGCTGAAATTGGGTCAGCGACTCAGGCCACTTTCTTTTTGCGGACTGATTTTCTGGACCCATCTTCGTCAGCAGACTCATCGGATGATTCGTCTTCTTCAGCCTTGGGGGCGACGACTTTGATGGAGAGTTTTGCTGTGACATCCGGGTGGATGCGAACAGGGACGATCTGCGGGCCGGTTTCTTTGATGGCCTTTTCGAGTTCGACCGCATGTTTGGGAAGATCGAGTTCGGGAAGTTCTGCCACGATACGGTCGTGGATGTCTTTGGCGGTGATGGAACCGAAAGCTTTGCCGGATTCGCCGGTTTCGAGAAGGAAAGAGAGCCGGAGTTTGCCGATACGGGCGGCGACCTCTTCGGCGGCTGTGGTTTCTCGGGCTTCCCGTTCAGCACGCTTGGCCTTGAGGCTGTTGACGCGGCGGAGGGACGAGGCATTGAGTTCCAGTCCCTTGCCACGTGGGATCAAAAAATTGCGGGCATAACCGGGGCGGACTTTGACGATGTCGGCCTCTGCTCCCAAGTTGGGGACGCTTTCAGTGAGAAGAATTTGTGTGTTTGCCATAAGACGAATCCGTCGCGGGACGGGTGGGAGATAGTAGGGTGATCTTATTCTGAGTCAATCCAGATTTTGGAAAATTTCGTCAGAGGTGGTGTGCGCACGTTTTTTTCTGCTGCAGGATTGCAGTGAAGGGAACGATATGGTGGATACAAGGAGTGGATAATTCCTTCATCTTGTGAGCAAACGCGCCAGAAACCAGTTCCTTGCCCTGTTGTGCCTGCTGGTCTTTGTGGGTGGCGGCCTGTTGTATTATGTCAATTGGGTCGTTCAGAAACCCTTTGCGGTCATTCTTTTTGTTGCGGATAACGTCAATGTTTCCACTCTGACAGCGGCCCGGATGTATGGGGGCGGGGCGGACAGTCGTCTGTCAATTGAGCGGTTTCCGGTTCTTTCCCTCCTGACGAGTCATGCAGGAGATTTTGCCGTGAGTGATCCTGCGTCCTCTTCCACGGCGATTGCCAGCGGCAGAAAAGTCAACAATCGCAATTTGGGGCAGGACTCTTCGGGGGCTCCGCTGGTGAACCTGGCCGATGTGGCGAGGGAGAGAGGCCGGGCGGTGGGCGTGGTGACGAATGCCTCGGTGACTGATGCCGGAGCGGCGGCCTATTATGCCAAAACCAGCGATCCCCACGATTCTCCGGGTATTGCTCTGCAACTCATCAAATCCCCGGCATTTGATCTTTTGCTTGGGGGAGGATCTTCGGATTTTATTCCAGAGCATAAGGGCGGCGGGCGGTCCGACGGGCGCGATTTGACGCTCGAGCTTCGGCAATCCGGTTTTGATGTCGTTCGCACAAAAGCCGAACTACTCAACACCCCACAATGGAGAGCCCCCAAGCTGATCGGGCTTTTTGCCGAAGGCAATCTGGCTTTTGCGGATGAGATTTCCAGGTCAGCGGTCCAGCCCTCTCTTGCCGAAATGGTGGGGCAGGCGATTCAACTGCTTCAGTTCAATCGCAAAGGATATTTGCTGATTGTGGATGCAGGGTTGATTGGCAAAGCCGGGGCTCAGAATGAGGGGGAGCGAATGCTAAGGGAATTCCTTCAACTCGACAATGCTGTGGCCACCGCTTTGGCGTATGCTGGAAAAAATTCTCTCATCGTCGTGGCCGGACGCTCGAGCATCGGCGGGTTGAGATTGAATGGTTATCCTTTTCGAAATGACAAAGGGGTCGCCGTGGTTGGCGTGAACGCACAAGGGCTCCCCTCGTTGACGTGGTCCAGTGGTCCGGGATCTGGAGCGGGTGGAGAGGAAGGCCCCACCGAACCGGCGGCCGTTGCCTCACCCGTGGCTTTAGGTGTTGCCGAGGATGCGCTCGCTGTGGCCGTGGGACCAGGCTCAGAAAAACTCAATGGCTTTTCTGACAACACAGAAATTTTTAAACTCATTTCCGCCGGGCTCTAAACCTAAACAGGAAAATCGAAGAAGAAAAACTCCCGCAGAGTCGCTGAGTCGCAGAGAGTTGGAACAAAATCTCCAGTCACCTGAGAGGTGTTGGTTCAATTTAGCATAACCTCCTCTTCTCTGCATCTTTGCGCCTCTGCGCGAGATTTCTTTCTGGTATTTAGGCTAAAATTCCGTCTGGCGGGTGCCGGATTATTTGGTGCAGGCCTCCAGGACCAGATCAAAAGGCACGTCTTCAAAGCAGGCGAAGGACGGGTGTTTTGTGAGCCGGTCTCTCGAGGTGGCCGGGCTCGAAATTCCACACAAAAACCGGGCTTGTTGTCTGGGAGAGAGGAGGGATGGAAGCCGCTCCTTCGCGAGTTCATGGATGACTTTGCAATCCTCCAGGGACAACGTGCGCGGGGAAGAGGACGGAGGCGCCTTGATCTCGTTTGTGGGGTTTTGGCAATGCCCGCAGTGACCACAATCCTTCTCCATGGCCTCGCCAAAATAGCC
Organism: Terrimicrobiaceae bacterium; assembly: GCA_041749815.1. Lineage (GTDB taxonomy): Bacteria > Verrucomicrobiota > Verrucomicrobiia > Chthoniobacterales > Terrimicrobiaceae > JAJTZA01. The sequence continues at coordinate 2,305 of JBGTAR010000370.1, read as the reverse complement.
GAGCAGGCTCGCGGTGGTGCATCCCGGAAAAGCTGCCAATTCCACCACCTGCTCCAGCCGCTCCAAGTCTTTGGTTTCCCGTTTCGCAAAAAGCCCGGACAACCACTTCGCAACTTCCACAGGACTCCGTTTGGCAGCTCCCTCAAGAAGCCGGAAACGGTGACGCACACCCGAGGGTTTCAGCTCAATGTCCCCGCCTTCCTCCAAGTGGCCGAGGGCTTTCATAATCCGCTCGCGCGGTTGCCCCAGAGTTTCCGAGGCTTCTGCGATATCCAGAGTCAGCCATCGGCGACCCTTGCGGCCCGTGGCGAAGAGGTTTTTTAGAAATTCTTGCCTCTCACCGGAGTAGCCCGCCACAACACGGTCTTCGGAGTGTTGGAAACCGACTTGAAACGTGGTGTAAATGGCACCGAGGGGCTCAAGAATATTTTCATGTTCGAGGTAGGTGATAACCGTTTCCAGCACAAGCGGTCTGACGTCTGAGGCGCGTGAGAGTTCATACCGGCTGATATCAAATTCCTTCCCCTGTCGCAGCAGGTGATCCACCACCATCCTCAGACCAGCCTCTTCCGGGCGGTCCCCATGGATAAAATTTTGAAGCACTGTCAGATCATCCCCGCAAGCCAGCATCTCGCAGTGGGAGGCAAGACCATCCCGGCCCGCGCGTCCGATCTCCTGCTGATAATTCTCAAGGGTTTTCGGCAGGTTATAATGAATGACCGACCGGATATCCGATTTGTCGATCCCCATCCCAAACGCAATGGTCGCGACAATCACCTCAACTTTTCCGGTCATAAACTCCTCCTGAGCCAAAGAACGAACCTCGTCGGCCAGGCCCGCGTGATAAGGCTTTGCCAAAAAGCCGTGGCGTACCAGCAAAGCCGCCACCTGCTCCGCCGTCCGCTGCAGCGTCACATAAACGATGGCGGGTTTGCGACCGGCTGAACCCAGGATCTCAATCAAGCGGGCATCACGCTTTTCCGAAGCAACTGGAGAGACGTGCAGGGAGAGATTGGGACGATGAAAGGAGGTTTTTACAAAGTCGAGCTCCGCAATGGCAAATTCCTTACGGATGTCCTGACACACCTCCGGGGTGGCCGTTGCGGTGAGGGCCAGCACCCTCGTGATTCCAAGTTTTTTGGCCACCTTGGAAAGCCGCAGATATTCGGGACGAAAATTGTGCCCCCACTCCGAGATGCAATGAGCCTCATCAATGGCAAGCAACGCGACTTTTGTGCGGGCAAGTTTGAGAACAAAGTTTTCATTCACCAACCGCTCCGGCGCGACGTAGAGGATTTTTAACTGACCGGATTTCATTCCGTCATAAATTTGAAGCACCTCCTCTGTGGTGAGCGTGCTGTCCAGCCTTGCCGCTTCAATTCCCCGGGCTTTCAGTACATCCACCTGGTCCTTCATCAAGGCAATCAGCGGGGAGATCACCAACGTGAGCCCCTCCAAAAGAACCGACGGAAGTTGATAACAAATCGATTTGCCTCCGCCGGTGGGCAGCACGGCCAACGCCGAACGTCCCTCCATCAACGAGGCGATCACCTCCCGCTGCCCTGCCCGAAACCCCGGGTGCCCGAAGTGAAGGGCCAGGGATTTTTCCAAGTTCTTTTGAGAGGCTTTCATTTTGATCTCAAAAGACAACAGTCTCCCGGCGATTGGCAAGCCAATCAGCGATCAGGCCGCCCGTTGGAGTGTGATTCAGGGTAAGGCAGTGAGAGCCAACTCAGGCAACCGAGGCCCCTCCGCAACACCCGTCGCGGTATCCTTCCTGAAGGTAAACCGCGTATTCGGCGCCCCCACGATCGGCGATGGCCACTTTAAACGCCTCGCGCTCGGGCACGGTCATCGGAGATTTGGAGGAGGCGAGCGCGGCTTGGTCGATGAACGGATATTTGTCCATCCCAATGAGATGGGTGCAAACCTGAGGATAGCTGAGGCTGTAGCGGAGGACGGTCTCTGGATTCACCAAGCCGTGCAGATGCGCCCGCTTGCTCCCACCAAAACCTTTCATGCCGATCACGGCGACATTGCGCTTAATGAGTTCCGGCATGACGATTTGCTCGAACTTCCGGGAGCTCAGGGCACCAAGGGCTGAGACAGGCATCAGGGAGGCATCAAATTCGTAGCCACCGCGCAAGATTTTGAGGTGGGCCTCGGGATCGGTGTGACCGGTGAAGCCCGTGTAGCGGATTTTGCCCTGCTGTTTTGCGAGTTCGAGGGCTTCGATGACGCCGCCGGGCCCATAGGCCTTGTCAACTTCGCCTTCATTCTCGATCTGGTGAATCATCCAGAGGTC
>JBGTAR010000369.1:0-2763 GCA_041749815.1 Terrimicrobiaceae bacterium | reverse complement strand
GAAACCGGAGATGAAAGCCGCAACAGCCTGATTCTCGCCCTCATCACCCTTGGGGAGGGATGGCATAACAATCACCATCATTATCAGGCCTCGGCACGTCAGGGCTTTTATTGGTGGGAAATTGACATCAGCTATTACATCCTCAAGGCTCTCTCGACTTTTGGAATTGTTTGGGGACTGAAGGAGGTTCCAACTCGTGTCTATTTGCCGAAGGATTAATTTTTTCAGCTGAAAGTCGGAATGGAACGGGTTGCGATCGTTGGATCAGGGGTTTCTGGTGTGGGGTGCGCCTGGCACTTACGGGACCGGGCAGAAATCACGCTTTTCGAAAAAGATGCCCGCCCGGGAGGCCACACCAACACGGTGATGGTCAAAGAGGATGGAAAAGACGTTGCCATTGACACGGGATTTATTGTTTTTAACCGTCAGACTTATCCAAACCTCTGCCGTTTGTTTGAGGAGTTGGATATTAAGGTCAAGCCCTCGGAGATGTCATTCAGCGTGCAACATTTGCCGAGCGGTTTGGAATACAATGGCATGGGACTCAACAAGCTTTTTGCCCAGCGCAAAAATATCCTGAATCGGAGATTTCTGAGGCTCATCGCCAGCATCATGAGGTTCTTTCAGGCGGCAAACGCGTCATTGGAGGAGCCTTCAGATCTGACGCTGGGGGCGTTTGTTGAGAAACACCAGCTGGGAGCAGATTTTTTGGAGCTTTATCTGGTTCCAATGAGCTCGGCCGTCTGGTCCACCAATCCCAGGGATGTCCTTGATTTTCCCGCTTCGTCACTCATTCGGTTTTTTCATAATCACGGGTTCCTTGGGGTCACCACCCATCATCCCTGGTTCACGGTCGCTGGGGGAGCAAGCACCTATTTGCAAAAAATCCTGACAGCGGTGGGCCAGCCCAGGCTCAAGGCGCAAGTAGTGCGTGTTTTAGAAAATGCCCGGGAAGCCACGGTCACCACTGCGGATGGCAGCAAGCTCAATTTTGACCGTGTGATTCTGGCGAGCCATGCCGATCAAACGCTGGACATGCTTCAGGTGCCTGATGAAGCACAGCAACGTCTGCTGTCACCGTTTTCTTATGAAAGCAATCACGCGACGTTGCACTCGTGGGAGGGGGTCATGCCAAAAAAACGGTTGGCCTGGGCCTCATGGAATTACCGGGTTGAGAAACCGGCCGGTGAGGACACCAAACCAGCGACCCACTATTGGATGAATGCCTTGCAAGGAGTCTCAAAAAACAAAAACTACTTTGTTTCGCTGAACTCCAGAGAGCAAATTCCTGATGAACACGTGCATTACGAAGCCAACTACGAACACCCCATTTTCAACACGGCGGCGATTCGCGCACAAAAAGAACTTAATGACTTGAACACACGATCACGCGATCAACGGATCTTTTTTTGTGGCAGCTATTTCAAGTATGGATTTCATGAGGATGCTTACAGTTCTGCGCTTTACCTTTCGAGGATGTTGCAGGAACGTCTTATCTCGTGAGTTCCTGCCTTTACGAGTGTTCGGTCTTCCACAAACGCTTCTCGCCCAAGCAGCACGAATTTCTATACCGCGTGTTTCTCTTTTCGCTGGATGTGGACTCCCTGCCGCAACTTGCTCGGGATGTCCCCCTGCTTGGCATCAATGGTCCCGGCCTTTACAGTTTTTGGGATGAAGATCACTTCCGGTTGGTGGAGGGTTCGGCACGTGCGAATGCTGAGGCCTTCCTTGTGCAGAACGGAATCTCGGAGCGTCCTGCCAGAATTCAACTTCTAACCAACCTGAGGTTTTTGGGATACACCTTCAATCCCATCTCCATCTGGTTTTGCTTCCGGGAGGATGGCTCGCCCCTTGCGGCCATTGCCGAGGTCGGAAATACCTTCCGCGAGCTCAAACCATTTCTTGTGCCGTTTGATGGTAACAAATTCCATCTCCGCACGCCGAAACATTTCTACGTGTCTCCCTTCTCGCCACTGGATCTCGAATTTGATTTTCGATTTGAAATCCCCGGGAATCGCCTGGCTATTTTTATCGATGATTATCGAGCGAACGAACGGGTTCTCCTCAGCACACTCACCGGCCTGCAAAACGAACTCACCACCCCCACCCTCCTGGCCTTTACCGCAAAGTACCCATTGATCACCCTCAAGGTCATTTTCCTCATCCACTGGCAGGCCTTTCTGCTCTGGTGGAAAAAGCTGCCTTTCCATCATAAAGAGGACAACCCGGACCTCCAGCAAGGGGTTTTTAACCCCAAAAAATGAGACCCTTGTTTTCCCGAGCCAACTCCAGAAATTGAGAAATAATGATGATAAGCCGGGGCAAAATTCCATCAGCAACACCGCTTATCCCAATTGTGCCGCAGCTTCATAATCGGATTGACCGCAGGAAAGGTTGTTGGTATTTCGAATACCCAATGAAATACGCATTCCTTCCTGCTCTCCTCTGCGCGGCGGGACTCTCCGGGTGCATCACCATTGATGAGTTGCTTTCAGATTCGAACGACGGGCCGGTGATTTACGTTCGGGATGCCAGGGAGCCGGTTTTTTACGACCCTTACTACAATCGACTCAAGGTTTATCAGGCCCCGGTGGTCTATGAATCCAAGACGAAAAAGACCAGGGGAAACCGGGTCTATGAAACAACCACGATCCGCAACCAGTTCGGGGATGTCGTTTACAAAGACACTTCCTCCCGCAAAAAGAAGAAAAAGAAATGAGCTCTTTCCGACGGATCATGATTGTTCTCTCGCTTGCTCTTGGC
>JBGTAR010000368.1:0-5716 GCA_041749815.1 Terrimicrobiaceae bacterium | reverse complement strand
ACGCGCTCCGAGATGGCCGATGGAAACGAAAGCGGTTTGGTTGAAAGGATTCCGCTCCTCGCCTGTGCCCGCTGCCGTGTATTCGGGATTAAAATAATATCGGTAACCAGCCGCGTAATTGGCTGAGAGGGACCATGGTCCGATCGCGCGTTCATATCTGAGGCCAAGCGTGGGAGCCAGGAACCAACTGTTATCATCAGAAGGGGTTGTGGCCGGGCCGCTGTCATCCCGGCTCGAGTATTCCCAGCCTGCGGATACTCCAATATTCACATCCACCGGGCCGATTCTCAGGCCGGATAATAACGAATCAGCGGCATTTTCCAGATATCCGTAGTTGGGATCACCGGGTTGGAGTCTGGCCAATCCGCCCACCGAACGAGGTCCCCTGCGATCTGCTTGAAGCCCCTCCCAGCGGGAGCGGAACACCGCGTCAGTGACCGTATCAGGCCGGGCTTGCGCCCGAACTTCCGCACAGGCAATGACCAGCATTCCCAACGTACCCACAAAATGTATAGACCTTCTCCTCACAAGTTCGATGGTAGTTTCTGACCGGAGCTCTTCAGATGGGCAATAAGTTCCTTGTAGGCCGTTGTCCAGTCGCCAGCTTGCACGGCACTTGCAGCGGCAAGTCGATGGGCCACAGTGCGGCGTTTGCCGCCGGCTTGAAGGGCCTCGCTGAGAATCCTTCGCGCAGCAACCTGGTTCCGGCTCAAAACCACTTCGACATATTCTTTTTCCAAAGGCGACTCAAATGGACCGGAGGCTGAGGGTAGCACTAAAGAGACAGAAAATCTCGATGAGAGCCTGGCGGCAGCCTCTTTGTAGTTTTTTTCCCCCACCAGTTTTTGAATTCTGATGGCCCAAGCCGCCTCCTCCCATTCCTGATGGGATTGCAGAAACTCCTCCAAGGAGCGATTGTCTCCACGACTGCTCCAAAGAGCCAAAAAATCTGTTTTCTCAGTGTCCGTCATGCTGGCAAGAAATTCGGGATTTCCCGTCAGTCCAAGGATATGACTGCCTCCATCAGCGGCAGCGCGGATCCATGAAAAATGCAGCGCCGGAGCGAATGATGGCGGAGGTCTGAGAGACTGAATGGCCTCAGGATCTTTGGTGGCGCCCGCCAGAATGTCACCGTAAAGTTTGGCGCCCGGGGCCTCGTCGTGGTTTAAACCTTTGTCAATTTTAGCCTGCCGCCGGACCGATTCCAACCAGAGCTCTGCCGCCTTATTTTTGTCAATCTGGTACCAGGCTTTTCCCATCTCACGCGGCAACCGGGGCCAGTTTGGACTCAGTAATTTGGCGGTGTTAAACGCAGCATCTACCTCGTTCTCCGTGCCTTCAAAGTGCAGGGCCAGGACGCCTCTCTGGTAATGAAGATCTTTTTCCATCGGGGATCGCCTACTTTCTGAAATCGCCAAATTCAGGGCCTCTTCGATGTGTCCTGTCGCATGGGTTTCAAGAATATGTTTTGTGGCTGCTTTGGCCGCGTAAGGGGGGAATGGTCTGCCTCCAAACCATTCGGCAGAAATCAGCAAGCCGGCGAGGACACCGATAAAAATTCCAAAGATCGCAAAGGCCACCCGCTGCCAGTAAAAACCTCGGGTCACCTTTTGCGGACTGGTATGGCGGCCCAGACCCAAGCACAGCAAAACCATGACCCACCAGCCCAACTCGATCCGATGCAGAGGCACATCAAACACGCCGTGAATCAATGCAATAGTCGCCGCAGTGAGCAGCGACCAACGCACCCCCCATCCCTCTCGAAGCCTGAGGGCAAAAACCCGCCAGGACACGCATATTAGAAGAGCCAGCACGCCCGCGATGGCCAGAGGACCTGCCTCAAGCCCGAGAAAAAGCCAATCGCTCTCCGGGTGAATGGTTGTGACTTCTGACGAACTAACCTCGGCGTAAAAGGGATAGAGAAAGCGATAACTCCCCAAGCCGGCGCCGGTCAGCGGATGTTCGGACCATAGCCTCAAGGCGTCTTGGTAGACTTTGAGTCGGTAGTCCGATGAGAGTGCCTCCAACGGGGATGCTCCCCATTCCCCAAAAATTCTGCGGGCAGCCGGGTTGTCGATTCCCAGAAAAAAAACCAAAACCACCCCCAAAAGCGTGAGGGAGGTCACGAGCACAGGTCGCGTGATCGTGCCTCTTCCGAGTCCTGCGAGCCACATTCCAAACCCTGTCACCAACAGAAACACACCTGCCCGGGATGGAGAGACAAATAATATTGTCCAAGCACACGCAGAAACCCCCACCGCTCCACACAGCAAAGCCAAAGGCTTTTGTTCTCTGACCCCAGACGTGAGGACACCGAGACCCGTCAGGGTGCCGGTGATCAACAGGGTGGCCACATGGTTTCGGTTGGCAAAAAATCCGAAGGAAGGTCCGGCGTCAAAGGCTGACTGCCATCCGGTCGATTCCGCATAGACCGCCAAACCGGAATAAGCCGCGCAGAAAAGAGAGGCTCCAGCCGCCAGCCCAAGCATGGCAGCTGACCCGACGGGTTGTGAGAGTAGATAAATACCGACCACCAGGGTACTCGCCAGAATAGACAGCCAGAATAACGTTTCTTCTGGCACCACACTGATGTGGTCCAGTGCTCCCACGCTGCCATCAGCAATCATCGCTTGCCTCCAAGGAGGTGCCTCAAGAAACGAAGATGGCAGCAGCGACAGCCCACCAGCTCCAATCACCACACATGCGATCACCCAAACCACCACAGGCTGAGGGCTTGTTGGGGGAATAAAAACAAGCATGATCGCTGCGAAACCAAGGAAAACCCCCAAGCTTCCCTGAGGCATTCCCCCACAAAGCAAGATCCCAGCGGCCGCCGCAACCAATGTTCCCGCTTGTGCAACCAGGGCGCGCGCGCCCGATGCTGCCTCCAAAGTGGGGACCTGTTGTTTGATGGACCGTGAATACCGCATCTGCTACCCTTGTCTTTTGATGAAACGTCCTGTCTGTCTTGTTGCAATCTTTTTGATGTCCTGCCTCATCCTACCGCAGGCAACTGAGCGTGTGCCGCGTGGCATTGTCATCGATCCCACTCCACCCACAGAGCCAACGGCTGGCGGGCTTTGATGTCAAAAATCCACGCTGAGGGCTAAAAACGATCAAAGTGATCGTCTTTTTAGGTATTGACATTGGCGCAGGCATTTGAAACAACCAGCCGCATGGAGGGCATTAAGGAAACACCAGTAAATTGGGGGGCCAGGGCTGGCTTAGAGCATTCTGAACATTCTATTCCGCTATGGTGGAAGCAGGGGATGAAAAGATCGGGATTCCAGCGACTGAGCACCCTGAGCCGTTGGATTGTGCCTGTGATGCAGTTCACGCTGGATTTTGCAACCTGGATCGCGCTCTATCTGCTTCTCTCTCATTTTATTCTCCCCAGCAATTCGTTCGGTCTCCCGGAATTGATTATGCCGCCATTGATCATGGCCATCGCTCTGAGTCTGATTGGGGGCTACAAATTTCCAGGAGAAATGGCCTCCTTGAGCTACGCGGCGGAGCATTTTATTGCCTGCCTGTCAGGACTTGTTGCGTCTTCTCTGGCTCTTTTTCTGATTGCGACCTATGACTCATCAATCAATTCAAGTCGGGCCGTGTTTGTTTTTTCTTCGGTTGGTTTCTGTATTATCGCCCTCGCCCAACGGCGCTTTTTCTGGTTTGCCTTGAGCGGTCTGCATCAGAAACGCAGCCTCCTGATTGTGGCTGATGCTGAATCTGGTTCCCAGTTTTTTCGCGCTTACCGTGCCCATGGCCAAGAACAGGGGTTGGAGTTTGTTTCGGTGGATGCCGCTCTCGTCGGCAAGGAGGTCGATGGGCCCGATTCCCCCGCCTTTGCCGCGTCCGCACAAGATCTTCCCAGATTGCTTCATGAAAATCCCCAGCACAGGCATGAAGGGATCGTTGTTGTGGCCGCCGAGCACAATCTCGCTCCCAAGGTCTTGAACTTTCTTGCAACAGTTCATTTCCAGAACATGCCGGTTTATTCCATTCAATCCTTTTATGAAGCCTATTGGGAAAAAGTGCCTCTGCACCTCCTGACGCCGACATGGCCTCTTCAGGCTGGATTTCACTTGGTGAAACACTCTGCATTTGCAGCCATCAAAAGATTGATGGATCTGTGCATCTCTGGGCTGGCCCTGATGCTGCTTTTTCCCCTCATGGCAATTCTTGCTCTCGCAATCAAACTGGACAGTTCGGGGCCTGCCATATTCCGCCAGTCACGTGTCGGCCAACACCGTCGTCGCTTCCGGCTTTATAAGTTTCGGACAATGACCATCGGGAGCGAACACCAGGGGATTTACACAGAAAACAACGATCCGCGAATCACAAGAATCGGCAAGTTCTTGCGGGCCTCTCGTCTGGATGAACTGCCCCAGCTGTTCAATGTTCTGAGAGGCGAAATGAGCATGATTGGCCCTCGAGCCGAATGGGTCAAATGCGTCGAGCAATACGAAGATGTTATTCCACACTACCATTTTCGTCACCTTGTTCGTCCCGGAATTACCGGCTGGGCGCAGGTCAACCACCCTTATGGAGCCAACATAGAAGACACCTTGGAGAAGCTGATGTACGATCTCTACTACATTCGTAACTTCTCGCTACAGTTGGATGCGGCGGTGATCCTGAAAACCATCCATGTGATGGTTTCGGCCAAGGGACGTTAGCCCACAAGTCCCGTCACTTCACGGGCCGCTGCCACCATTGCGGAATTTTCCTCAATGGCTTCATGAGAAGAGTCCAAGGAAATGGGCGGATTTTATTCTCTGACCACGCCCTTCGGTCATTCCTATTCGCCAAAATCCGGGCTTTGACCGAACGATTGCTCATGCCACCCTGCCGCATTGCCACAAGCACTTGAGGAATATAAATCATCGGCAAACGGGCTTTGTAAAACGCTCTTAACAACCACTCATAGTCCGCAGCGGATCCAAACTTCGTACGAAATCCACCGGATCGATCATAGACCTCACGGCGAACAAAAACGGTGGGGTGGGGAGGCATCCATCCATGGCGAAAAGCCGATCGGTGAAACGCCCCGGCTTTCCAATACCTCTTCACCTGATATCGACTTCTCTCATCCCCAGCGCGGATATAAATCAGATCACCATAGGCTCCGGATACGGAAGGGTCAGCAAGAGCGCTGGCCACACTGGCCACCACATGCTGATCAAAATAAAAATCGTCGGCATTTAGGATGCCGACGATATCGCCTTGGGCTTCTTGGATCCCGGAGTTCAAGGCCTCATAAAACCCGCCATCCGCCTGCGACCGATAACGCCGCCCCGAGGCTCCTGAAGCCCATGATTGTAATCTTTGGACCGTGCCATCCGTGCTGCCACCATCGAGAACAAGGTGTTCCAAGTCCACTCCACCAGGCAGCGCCTGCTCCGCCACGGACTCCAGGCAGTCGCGCAGCCCCAACCCCGGATTAAGCGCAGCAGTCAGAAGCGTGATTTTCACTTTATTTGCAATTTTTCAACCACGGATTTCACGGATAGACACGGATGGCGGCAGGGAAGAGCCGAAGAGGGCAATGAGGGATTCTTATCCGTGAAAATCTGTGATGGCATGAAGTCATGCAGCAACCAGCGCTGGGCAAACTGAAATAATTGGTCCAATGTCCTCGGTGGAACCCGTGAGTGCTTGCAACACGCACCGGTGGCCGAAGGTCCAAAGGTTCGATGATTACACTGAGCTGACT
>JBGTAR010000367.1:0-5482 GCA_041749815.1 Terrimicrobiaceae bacterium | reverse complement strand
GAACGGTAGCGCAAACGCTTCTTATGCCGATTTTCGCGCATGCGCTTACGGCGCTTGTGCTTGGCAATTTTGGCTTTTCTAGTTTTTTTGAGTGAACCCATGGGTGGGACGGAAATCTATCTTAATACACGACTTTGTTGAGGGGATATTCAATAATTCCCTCCGCCCCCAGAGTTTTCAGCTTCGGGATGATCTCGCGAACCACCTTTTCTTCAATGATGGTTTCGACGGCGACCCACCCGGCCTGAGCCAAGGGCGAAACGGTAGGATTGCGCAGGGATGGCAGGGCGACAAGCAAATTCTTTAGTCCCGGTTCAGGAAAATTCATTTTGAGTCCAACCAGATCCCGAGCGTTAAGAGCACTTTTGAGAAGAAGGGCCAGACTTTCGAGTTTTGCGTTCTTCCAAGGATCCTGCATCGCGGTCCGGTTGGCAGCAAGAACGGGAAAGGATTCCATGAGAGTGGACACGATGCGCAGTTTGTTGGCACGCAGGGAAGAGCCGGTCTCCGTGATGTCGATGATGGCATCCACCAACTCGGGAACCTTGACCTCGGTGGCGCCCCACGAGAACTCGATAAGGGCATTCACGCCATGCTCGGCAAAAAACTTTTTGGCCAGGCCCACCGCTTCCGTGGCAACCCGCTTGCCTTCGAGGTCCGCGGGAGTCTGAATCGGTGAATCTTCGGGCACAACCAAGACCCAGCGGGTGGGGTTCGATGTGGCCTTGCTGAAGGGGAGTTCCTCGATTTCGACAACATCCGAGCCATTTTCTGCAATCCAATCGCGTCCGGTGATGCCCGCGTCGAGATGCCCATTTTCCACGTAGCGGCTGATTTCTTGCGCACGGAGCAACCGCACCTGCAATTCGGGGTCATCAATGGTGGGACGGTAGGAACGCTTGGAACCCGTGATGGTGAATCCGGCCCGCTCAAACAAGGTGAGCGTGCCGTCCATCAAGCTGCCAGAGGGCAGACCGAGGGTGAGAGTGGGTTGAGACATGATCAGATAATAAAACGCGAAGTCGCCGCTCGGCGATGGTATTTTTTCAAGGTGTTCAGGCTTGGACGGCCCCGGCGTGAAGAAATTGCAGTTCGTATAGCCGGCGATAAACCGGGGACCGCTCGAGCAACTCCGAATGGGGCCCAATGTCGAGAATTCGGCCATTTTCCATCACCACAATTTTGTCAGCTTTGAGCACGGTGGAGAGACGGTGCGCAATCGCAATCACAGTCCGACCTTGAGCCAGGCGGTCCAAGGCGGCTTGGATCATTCTTTCAGATTCCGAATCGAGGGCTGAGGTGGCCTCATCAAGGAGGAGAACCGGAGCACTTTTGAGCAAAGCCCGTGCAATGGAAAGCCGCTGTTGCTGCCCCCCGGAGAGAAGGCATCCTTTGTCGCCAACAATGGTGTCATATCCTTCCGACTGGGCCATGATAAAATCGTGAGCGTAGGCCAGTTTGGCAGCCTCCATGATTTCGTCCCTCGTCGCGTCGAGTCGCCCGTAGCGGATGTTTTCGTAAATCGTGTCATGGAAAAGAAACGTCTCCTGGCTGACGATTCCAATTTGTTCCCGGAGAGAAGCGATGGTGATATCGCGGATATCCCGCCCATCGAAAAGCACCCGGCCCATCTGGGGGTCGTAGAAGCGGAGGAGGAGGGAGAGGATTGTGGTTTTTCCGGCGCCGCTGGAACCCACCAAGGCGAATTGTTTGCCGGCGGGAATGTCAAGGGTCAGAGCGCTCAATGCAGGCGTGCCCGGCGTGTAGGAAAATTCGATATTTTCGAGCCGGATCGCACCCTGGGATTGGGAGATTTTAATGGCCCCGGGCGAATCGACAATGGTGGGCTGTTTGCCAAGGAGCTCAAAAATAGCATCCGCCGAAGCCATGCATTTTTGCATCAACATCGGGATGCGGCTGAGGGCTTTGACGGGATTGTAGAGAAGAAAAATCCCTGCACACAGGGCCACAAATTTCGCAAGGCTGATATCAAAATAATAGACGTAGAAAATGGCGAGAACCACGCCAAAGGCCGAGACCGATTCAATGAGGGGTTGCACGATATCGATGCTTTTGCGAACGCGCATGCTGTTCCGGCACTGGGTGGCGCTGGATTTGGCGAATTGCTCGGTTTGATAATCCTCACGCGCGAAGGCTTTGATGACACGAATGCCGGCAAAACTTTCCTGAAGAATCACGGCCATCGCTCCCGCTTCGTTCTCTTCCGCCCGACCGGCCTTTCGCACCTTTTTTCCGAAGATGGCCACAGGAATAATACAAATCGGAAACAGCACCAGCGTCGTCAGACTGAATTTCCAATCAATCCACACAAGCACGACCACACCGGAAAGCACCGCGATGGGATTTTTCACGATATCTCCTGCGATGGTTGTGAGCGCATTTTGCGCCATCCGTGTGTCATTCACCACACGGGAAATCAGCCGCCCGGCTTTGGCTTTATTAAAAAAGTCCAGCGACTGGGAGACCAAGTGAGAAAAGAGTTGCGTGCGGATGTCGCGGAGCACCCGAAAGCTCACCCAGGCCATGCAATACGAATTCAGATAGACGCAGATGCCCCGGGCAACCATCACGGCGGGAATCAGCATGGTGATCCACAAAACGGAAGAAATTCTCTCTCCGCCATCTTGGGAGGCGGCGTCAAGCATCGCCATCTGATCCAGCTTACCGCCCGGCAGGACTTTCTCGGCAACGCTTTTGATGACCAATGGGATAACCCCACTCAGCACGCCTGCCAAAACCCCAAAAAACAACCCCAGTCCAAAGCGCTTTTTGTAGGGCTTCAAATAAGAAGCCAGACGAGTGTAGGGTTTGTAGAAGCGCCGGATCAGTTCTGGGAATGGCAATTTTGGAGGCGGTGGCATCTGTTTCCAGTTATTTGTTAAGATCCACCAACCCAAAAGCTTTCAATTCGCTGTGAGCGTGGAAGGCGTATTCCCGGCAGATAGCGATCAATTTTGGAAAGTGGCACATGTGACCCGCAAATTTGAGCCAACATGGCTTGGTTATCAATAGCCTTGTTTGATTGGCTCTTATTTGACGACAAGCAGAAAGGGCTGATGTGAAAGGAGCAGCCAAAAAATCTTTATGATTTTTTTATGGATTACCACTCCCGCTTAATTCACGTAAGGTGAAAATAGACGGTAAGCTCGGGTCGTGTCAGAAACATCCCACACCCGATCCTCGCTCTGGAGTTTCAAGCTTTTGGTTCCCGCTTTGGGAATATCGATCCGCAAGCTTGATCCCCGTAAACAATTTCGAAATCCGGTGATGGCGGTCGTCTGGCTCGGGGCAGCAGTCACAGCCGTGATCACCTTTCAAACGCCGACATTGTTCAATGGGCAGATCACCCTGTGGCTATGGTTTACAGTGATTTTTGCGAATTTTGCTGAAGCCGTGGCTGAGGGGCGGGGCAAGGCGCAAGCCGAGGCCCTCCGCAAACTCCGCACAAAAACAACCGCTAGAAAACTTTCCGCAGATGGTTCGGAATCCCAGGTGAATGCGGGAGAGCTTCGTCGCGGAGACCGCGTGATTTGTGAGACAGGGGATACCATTCCCGCAGATGGGGACGTTGTCGAAGGCATCGCCACGGTGGATGAGTCAGCCATCACGGGTGAGTCGGCCCCGGTGATTCGGGAAAGCGGGGGAGATCGTTGTGCCGTGACGGGAGGAACCAAAGTCATCAGCGATCGTGTGGTGATTATGATCACCTCCGAACCAGGAGACAGCTTTCTTGATCGAATGATCGGCATGGTGGAGTCCTCGAAGCGCCAGGCCACCCCGAATGAAAAGGCACTCAACATGCTCTTGATATCCCTGACCGCTGTGTTTGTGATCGTGACATTCACCCTCCCGGCCTTTGTCGGTTTCGGCCAGCGCCAGCCGGGAGGCGATGGTTCTGGAGCCATTCCGCTGACTGTTCTTGTCTCCTTATTGGTCTGCCTGATTCCCACAACGATTGGCGCCCTGATCAGCGCGATTGGAATCAGCGGAATTGACCGATTGACACAGCGCAACGTGCTGGCGATGAGTGGCCGGGCGGTGGAGGCCGCAGGAGATATTGACGTCCTGCTTCTGGACAAGACCGGAACCATCACGCTTGGTAACCGTGAAGCGGTGGCCTTCCACCCGGCTCCCGGTGTAGAGGAGTTGGTCGTGGCCGAAGCGGCACAAATGGCCTCACTGGCCGATGAAACGCCAGAGGGTCGTTCCATCGTCGTGCTGGCTAAAAACAAACACCAACTCAGGTCACGAGAGGTCGCAGAACCTCATGCCTCTTCAGTGCCGTTCACGGCGCAAACCCGAATGAGTGGCATTGATTTTATGTCCGGAGGAACGGTCGTGCGGCAGATCCGCAAGGGCTCGACAGAGGCTGTGTTGTCATGGGTCCGCGACCAGGGCGGAAGCGTTGCCGCGGAGATCCTTGAGACCAGCAATATCATCGCAAAACGTGGAGGAACTCCGCTTTTGGTCGCAGAGGGACCTCGGGCTCTCGGTATTGTTGAACTCAAGGATATCGTCAAAGGCGGAATCAGAGAGCGCTTTGCCCAACTGCGCCGCATGGGGATTCGTACCATCATGGTCACCGGCGACAACCCGAGAACGGCAGCCGCCATTGCTGCGGAAGCCGGGGTCGATGATTTTATGGCCGAGGCCAGGCCGGAGGACAAATTGAAGCGGATTCGTGACGAACAAGCAGCCGGGCACCTTGTTGCCATGACTGGAGACGGCACCAACGATGCGCCGGCTTTGGCGCAGGCTGATGTGGGCGTGGCCATGAACACAGGAACTCAGGCTGCACGAGAGGCAGGGAACATGGTGGATTTGGATTCCAATCCAACCAAACTCATCGAGGTGGTGGAAATTGGGAAGCAATTGCTCGTCACCCGCGGGGCACTCACCACCTTCAGCCTTGCCAATGATGTGGCAAAATATTTTGCCATTCTTCCCGCAATTTTTTTAGGCCTCTACGCCACCGCACCCGGTGCAAATGGACCACTGGCCAGCCTGAATGTGATGGGTCTGGCCAGCCCGGAATCTGCCATCCTCAGCGCTGTTATTTTTAATGCTCTCGTGATCATAGCCCTGATTCCACTGGCACTTCGGGGGGTGAATTATGCGCCAATGTCTGCCTCCGCCATGCTCCGCCGCAACCTTCTGATCTACGGGCTCGGAGGACTCATTGCCCCGTTTATTGGGATCAAACTGATTGATGTTGTTTTGACCACCCTCCACCTAGCTTAAAAAATGATGATAACCATCCTGACAATTCTCCTCATCGTTGGCACCTCATCTGTCATCGCCTGGCCGCTTGGCCACTATTTGACCTGGGCCATGCAGCACGGCAAAACCCCTGTGTCAAAGGACCTCACCCCGCAGACTTGGACACAATACCTGGGCTCCATGCTTGTGTTTAACGCTCTGATGTTCGTGGTGTGTTTTGCTGTGCTATTCACCCAGCAAT